>DATCPV010000175.1:0-1512 GCA_036569885.1 Gaiellales bacterium
GGCGCCGGCCAGCAAGGCCGAGCCCGAGGCGCCGGCCGAGGCGGTCGTCGAGAAGCCGGCCGCCAAGCCGAAGCCAGCCGCGAAGCCAAAGCCCAAGCCGGCCGCGGCGGCCAAGCCGAAGGCGCCGGCGAAGCCCCGGGCGGCGGCCAAGCCCAAGCCGAAGCCGAAGCCCAGGGCCGACGCGGAGACACCGGCACCGAAGCCGCGGCGCACACGGGCCAAGAAGGAGGACGCGGGCGATGGCGCATAAAAAGGGACTTGGGTCGTCCAAGAACGGACGCGACTCACACGCCCAGCGACTGGGCGTCAAGGTGTTCGCCGGCGAGACGGTGACGGCCGGCGCGATCATCGTCCGCCAGCGCGGCACACGGTTCTATCCAGGCCTGGGCACCGGCCTCGGCGGCGACGACACGCTGTTTGCGACGGTCGCGGGCACGGTCGAGTTCGACCGCCGCAAGGGCCGCCGCTACATCAGCGTGCAGCCCGCGCCGACGCAGTAGACCAGGCGGGCGGCCTCTGCCCGTGTTCGCCGACCGCGCAACCGTGTTCGTGAAGGCCGGCCGTGGCGGCGACGGCTGCATTAGCTTCCGGCGCGAGAAGCACGTCCCCAAGGGCGGCCCCGACGGCGGCGACGGCGGCGACGGCGGCGACGTCGAGCTGGTCGCCGACCCCGACCTGCGCGACCTCTCCCGGTTCCGACAGGCGTCGCACTTCCGGGCACAGCGGGGCACCCATGGCCGTGGCGCCGGCAAGGCAGGGCGGCGTGGAGAGGGGCTGGAGCTGGCCGTCCCGGTGGGGACGCAGGTGCGGAGCCGAGACACCGAGGAGCTTCTGGCCGACCTGGCCCACGCCGGCGCCCGGGTGACGGTCGCGCGCGGTGGCGCCGGCGGCAACGGCAACCGCCGCTACGCCACCGCTCGCTGGCACGCTCCCGAGACGGCGCAGGTGGGCGAGTCGGGCGACGAGCTCTGGCTCGAGCTGCGGCTGAAGCTGGTCGCCGACGCCGCGCTGTTGGGATTCCCCAACGCCGGCAAGTCGTCGCTCCTGCGCCGGATCTCGAACGCCAAGCCGCGCGTGGCCGACTACCCGTTCACGACCGTCGAGCCGGTGCTCGGCACGGTCGAGTCCGGCGACGGCCGCCAGCTGACCGTCGCAGACGTGCCCGGCCTGCTCGAGGGCGCCAGCACCGGGGTCGGGCTGGGGCACGAGTTCCTGGCCCACCTGGAGCGGGCGCGGCTCCTGATCCACCTCGTCGAGGCGGGCGCCGACCCGGCCGAGATCGTGCGCCGCCGCGATGCGATCAACCGCGAGCTGCGGCTGCACGGGGGCGGGCTGGCCGAGCGGCCGCAGCTGTTCGTCATCTCCAAGATCGATCTGCTCGAGCCTCGCGAACGGGACTCGGTGGCCGCCGCTACAGGGGCGGCGATCGCCTGCTCGTCGGCGACCGGCGAAGGTGTCGACGAGCTGAAGCGCATGCTGTTTCTCGCCGTCCCGGCCGAGACTGCGCCGGCC
>DATCPV010000176.1:0-3652 GCA_036569885.1 Gaiellales bacterium
CGCGACGAGGGCTTGGAGGCGCTTCGCACCCGCGACCTCGGCTCCGCGCAGATCATCCACAACCTCCTCGAGCAGGATCCCGGCCGCGAACTGATCGAAGCCGCCCGGGTGGCCTCGACCGGCCTCATGATCCGCGTTCCGCACTCATCGGGCATGCTCGAGGGGCACTACACACGCGACACCGTGTTCGCCGAAAACGACCATCGCCGCCACCGGCCGAAGGAGTGGCTCATCGAGGGGCTGCGCAAGGTCGAGACGCTCGGCTTCCTGACCGACGGCCGCACGCTCGGGCAGGCGGCGATCCAGTGGCTCCTCGCCGAGCCGGTCGTGACGACGGTGCTCCCGAACATCTACAACTCCGAGCAGCTGCGCGAGTTCGCCGCGGCCCCGGAGACGCCTGAGCTCACCACCGCCGAGCTCGAGCATGTGGCCGAGCTCTACGCGAGCGACTTCGCCGCCGAGCCGGCCGCGACCGGCTCCTGATCCTTCGCGAGCAGGGCGAGCAGCTCCGACCGCTCGGGCGGGGCCGACCAGCGCTGCTGCACGATCCCGTCGGCATCGACGTAGAGCACCATCGGCGTCGCCCGCATGCCGAGCCGCTGCGGCGCCCCGCCGCCCAGCTCGACCACGGTGACCCGGCCGGCGTGGTGCGCGGTCGCCGCCGCAAGCCGGTTCAGCGACACGCGCGACGATGTCGAGTAGGGCGTCGAGAACTGGACGAACGCACCCCCGGGCGGAAACCGCTCCAGGCCGAGCTGGGCAGGCGCCAGACGCGCGGGCATGATCGGGATCGTCCGTCGCCGACGACGTAACACCGTCGTGCGGGCGACGCCGGCGACACCGGCGCACGCGCCTACGAGCACCAGCCATTCGATCATCTCTGCGACACGATAGCGGGCCGCGGCGTCCCGGATCGGACGCCGACGGTCACAACAGTGTCACCGATCTGCGACGGCACCTTTCCGGGGACTGTCCCTGGTTGGGGCGGCGGCGCGTGCCAGGACGGCCTCGATGCGCTCGGCCTGGAGCGGGAGGGCGTGCTGGGCCGCGACGCGTACCGCCTCGCGGTTGGGCACCGGCAGCGCCGCCGCGGCCACCATGCCGGCGGCAATCGAGTCGACGTCGAGCGGGTCGACCAGGGCGCCGCAGCGCGGGTTGAGCACCTCGGCCGGGCCGCCGACGCGGGTTGCGACCACCGGCCGCCCGCGCGCCAGCGCCTCGAGCATCGCCTGGCCCTGCGGCTCCTCGAGGCTCGGCAAGCACACGACGTCGGCCTTGGCGATCTCGTCGGCGACGCCCTCCTCCGGAAGCCGGCCAACGAAGCGCGTTCCCACCGGGGCGGTGGCGCGCAGCCGTTCCTCCAGTGGGCCGCCGCCGACCATCGTGAGCGTCCCTCCGCCCAGCGTCGCGAACGCCCGCAGCAGCCGCTCGAGGTTCTTGCGCGGCGTCAGTGAGCCGACGAACAGGAAGCGCGGCCCGAGCCCGCGCGCCCCCGGCGCCCTGGGCGCCGGACGCAGCCGCTCGGTGTCGACGCCGCAGTCGATCACCTCGACCCGGACGCCCTCCGGCGCCGACAGCAGCTTTGCCACGTAGGCCGACACGCAGATCACCGCGGCCGCGCGCCGCAGTACCGGCTTGGTCAGCGCCGCGACCACGGGGCTGCGGCGGATGTTGCGCACATCGGTGCCGTGCGCGGTGATCACGTAGGGGATGCCCGTCGCGATCGCGACCAGGCCGGTCGGCACCAGAAAGTGCGCGTAGACGACGTCGGGGCGGTGCCTCGCGACGGCCGCGCGGGCCTGGCGGGTCAGCCCCGCGTACGCCCGCGGGGTGGACACCGGGCCGCGCGCGCCCGCCTGCAGCACCACCCGCTCAACCTCGTGGCCACGCTGCCGCAGGGCCTCGGTGACACGAGCAACGAACACCCCGTACTCCGGCCGCTCGGGACTGGGATACATGTTGCTCACTAGCAGAATCCGCATGCGCCAAGTCTAGATGGTCTATGAGGCTACAGCCGCCCGCGTCATACGAGGTCGCGCAGGAACGTGTACGTCCACGTCCGGGCGAACGCGCAGGCCTCGCCCTCGAAGGCCCGCACCACCACGGTGACCAGGAACCGGTCGGCGTCACAGGTCATAACGCTCTCGGTCTCGCAGCGCGTCTGCCAGTCGCCGCGGCCGATCCCGCCGGCCGTCCGGCACTCCACCCGTGCCGACAGCGGGTCGCCCTCGACGATCGAGAAGGTCGTCCGGTTCGAGTCCTCGACCTCGAGGCCGTTGGGCAGGCGGGTGCGCCCGCCCACGTCCCAGTCGTACACCAGATCGACACGGCCGCTCGAGATGTCATGGCGGGAATGGCGCCCCGCCGGGCCGCCGTGCACGACCTCGGTGGGCAGCCGCGGCGACTCCTCGGGTGGCTCGAACTCGGGCAGGTCGGCATCGCCGGCCCGGGGCTCGCGCACTGGCAGCACGAGCGCGCTCGCGCGGCCCGCATGAAGTGTCAGCGTCACCGCCTCGGGCGACGGCCACGCCCACGGCCAGTAGGTCGGCGAGATGCCCACCCGGATCCGGCTGCCCGGAGCAAAAGCGTGCCCGATCGCGTCGAGCCTGACCGTGGCGGTGAACGGCTCGCCCGGCGTGAGCGCCTGGGGATCCTCGTCGCTTTCGCGATGGGTGAGGTTCTGGAGGGCGCGGGTCACGAGCGCCGACGTGCCGTCGGCGAACACCTCGCACAGGCGCACGCACACGAGCGCGCGCGGCCGGTCCGAGGTCAGCGTCAGCTCAGCCTCGGGGAACCCGAGGATCTCGAGGCGGTCGGTCAGCGGCTCGGAGGTGAACGTGAGGCTCATGCCGTCCATGGCCCGCTGGTCGCCGGGCCAGTCGGCCGGCTCGCCGTACGGACACCACGACCCGGCATCGAGGCCCGCCGTCTGCACGCCGGAGAAGCGCAGCTCGGCCGTGGCGGCAGGAGCCGGCTCGAGCCCCGCCGCGTTCAGGTACCTGCGCTGCATCGTCACGCCCGGCGCCGGCCACGCGGGCTCGGCCACCCACCGCCCGGGCCGCTCGGTGTAGCAGGGGGCGGGCCGGCTCGATTCCTGGATGTAGGCCCGCAGCATCGGCTCGTCCATGATCCCGGTGTCGACACCGCAAAGCCAGTGGTCGAACCACCGCAGCACCTCCTGCAGGAAGCCGATCGTCGGCCCGGGCGGCCCCGCCTGCGGCCAGGCGTGCGCCCACGGGCCGATCAGCCCCTTACGCGGGCCGGGGAGTCCGGCGAGGAGGCGCGGGATGGCGTTCGTGTAGCCGTCCGACCAGCCGCCGACCGCGTAGACCGCGGCCTCGATGCGGGCGTGGTCTTCGCACACGGAGCCCTGCTTCCAGTAGTCGTCGCGGCGCTGATGGGCAAGCCAGGGCTCGATGAACGGTGGCGCCGAGCGCAGGCGCTCGAGCCACATGTCCCGCCAGCGCTCACCGACGATCGCGGGGTCGGGTGGCCAGCCGTTCCAGCCCAGCATCGACGCCGCCCACTGGAGCATGTCCGAGCCGACGCAGCCGCCGTCGTAGTGGACGTCGTCGGCATAGCGGTCGTCGGTCGAGCACAGCGTCACGATCGCCCGCAGCGCCGGCGGCCGGCGGGCCGCCACCTGCAGCGC
>DATCPV010000177.1:0-2138 GCA_036569885.1 Gaiellales bacterium
GCCCTGCTCGACCGCCCGCTCGAGCCGCTCCTCCCCCACCGGCACGTCGAAGCCGGCCTGCTTGAGGGCGTTGTTGAGCGACCCGAAGGTGTGCCAGTAGAGCGACTTCGAGGGCATCGCGCCCTTGCGGGCCTCGATGTCCTTTGCCGTCGGCACGCGACCGAGCTCATCGCCGAGGTCGCGCAGGAGCCGCAGCAACTCGTCCTGAGTCGCGAACCTGCGCGGCACCAGCCCGGCAAGCCGCTTGGCGCGGTTCCAAGACTTGAAGTGCTCGATCACCGTTTGCGGATGTACCGTGGTACCCGCATCGGCCTCGAACTCGCGCATCGTCGGCGACCGCCCGAGGCGATGGGCGCATGCGCGCAACTCCTCCAGGATGTGGTCGTCCGAGTAACGCTTCCGCATGCCGGCCTGGAACTGCTCAAGCTGACCCCGATCGATGCCCTCGATCGCCCGGTACACCGTCTTGCGTCTCATGCTATGGACTCCCCAACGCTCGGTTTCGCCCCCGCCAAGTTATAGCAAACCCTGGCGAAAGTGCAAGTGAAGTACGGTGACTTGAAGCGGGAGTCAACGGCCCGCTCGCTAGAGTTGGGCCGGTGACCGCCTTTCCTGCCAAGGTCGCCGCAGCCCGCGCGGCGGCCGGACTTTCGCGGCGGACCCGCGCCGGCGGCGGCACCACCCTGCCCGGCAAACTGCTGCTGCGGATGGCACCGGACGCCATCGAGCGCATGGCTCGGCGGCTGGCCGAGGGCTCGGTTGTGATCTCGGCCACAAACGGCAAGACGACGACCGCCAAGATGCTGGCCTCGATGCTGTCCCCCGAGCGGCATCTCTGCCGCAACACCGCCGGGGCGAACCTCTCGTCGGGGGTGGCGTCGGCCCTCCTGGCCTGCCCGGGCGCGGATCTCGGCGTGTTCGAGGTCGACGAGGCCGCCCTGCCCGGGGTCGCGCACGCCCTGCGGCCGCATGTGACCGTGCTGGGCAACCTCTTCCGCGACCAGCTCGACCGCTACGGCGAGCTTGAGGCGATCGCCTCCCGCTGGCAGCAGATGACGGCCGAGCTCCCGGGCGACGCGCGGCTCGTCCGAAACGGCGACGACCCGCTGCTCGCCTCGCTCGAGCACACCGGCCCCACCCTCACCTTCGGGATCGACGATCCCGCCGCGGCACTTCCAGCCATGCCGCACGCCAGCGATTCCAAATGGTGCCCCGCGTGCGGCACACGGCTGGCCTACACGCATGTCTATCTCGGCCATCTGGGCGCGTGGAGCTGCCCCAACTGCGGCCGCCGGCGACCGCCGCTTGACGTAACCGCAACCGCGCTTGTGCCCCAGGGCCTCGACGGCACCCGCTTCGAGCTGCGGACGCCCATCGGTGCCGCCCGGGTGCGGCTGCCGATGCCGGGGCTCTACAACGTCTACAACGCCCTCACCGCAGCGGCCGCCGCGTGTGCGGTGGGCGGCGTCGACATCGATCGCATCGCGGCGGGGCTCGAGCGGTTCGACGCCGCCTTCGGCCGGTTCGAGCGGCTGCGCGTGGGCGATCGCGACGCCGTCCTGCTGCTGGCCAAGAACCCGGCCGGCGCCAACGAGCTGATCCGGACGCTGGCGGCCGATGCGCGCCCCAAACAGCTGCTCCTGGCCCTCAACGACCGCATCGCCGACGGCCGCGACGTCTCGTGGATCTGGGACGTCGACTTCGAGCTCCTCGCCGGCAACGTGCAGGAGGTCGTCACCGCCGGCACGCGGGCGGCCGAGATGGCGATGCGGCTCAAGTACGGCGGGGTCGAGCCCGAGCGGTTGATCGTCGCGGGCGGGATCGCCGAGGCGCTCGACCGGGCGCTTGCCGGCGGCGAGGGGCCGGTGTACCTGCTGGGCACGTATACGGCGATGCTCGAGCTGCGCGCCGTGCTGACCCGGCGCGGGGTCGTGCGGCCCTACTGGGAGGCGGCATGACCGACCTGCGCGTCTGCCACCTCTACCCCGAGCACCTGAACATCTACGCCGATCGCGGCAACATCGCCGTGCTCCGGGCGCGCTGCGAGTGGCGCGGCATCGGCTTCGACTACGCGGCGGCCGGTCCCGGCGATCGCTTCGACCCGGGCGAGCACGACTTCATCTACATCGGCGGCGGCC
>DATCPV010000178.1:0-3608 GCA_036569885.1 Gaiellales bacterium
GCGGTAGAGCGTCGCCCGGCCGACCCCCGCGCGGGCCGCGATCTCCGTCATGCTGACGGCCGAGCCACGATCGGCGAAGACGCGCGCGACCGAGTTGAGAATCGCCCGGGCTCGTGGAGTCAGCTGCTCGCTGCGGCGAGCCCGATCGCGGAGCAGCAGCTCGGGACTGGGCTCGGTGGCCGCGGCCCGGCCGGGCTTCTCAGCGCTGCGCGGGGTTCCCATGGCCCAGGGGAGTCTATCGCGCCCCCTTGGAGCTCCAATAGCCGCAGGATCTCCCGCTGCGGCCGGCGTTCCGCATCGCCAGCACCGCAATGCGGCTACTGGAGACGCATGCCCTCGGCAGGATTCGAACCTGCGACGCCGGCCTTAGGAGAGCCGCGCTCTATCCCCTGAGCTACGAGGGCGTGGGACCCGCCATCGTACCGGCAGCCACCGGCGCCCCGGGGTCAGCAGGTGGGTGTGGTCGCGACGACGTCGGCGGGGGCAGACACGCCGCCGGCGGCGTCCACGCTCTCCACCGAGAACGTCTTGGTCGCCGCGCAGGCGAGTCCCGAAACGGTGAAGGTGGTCGAGGCGGTCGTGCGGACGAGCCGGCCGTTCACGAACACCTCGTACGAGAGCCCGCCCGCCGGCGCCGACCACCGCAGTGCGACCGATCGCGGCTGCGGCGTCGCGACCAATCCCAGCGGTGACGGCGGGCAGGCCGCGGTGCGAACCCAGATCGGCCGGCTCGGCGACCGGTTCGAGACCATGTCGAGCGCCCGCACCGAGATGACGTGGACGCTGTCGCACGCAAGTCCGGTGACCGCCAGCGTGCGGGCTTTGCCGAGGTATCGCAGCGCGGAGTCGACCAGCACGTGGTAGCCGCCGACGGCGATGTTGTCCTTCCCCTTCGTCCACTGCACGTGGGTGCCGGTCTCGCCCGCCTGGACCGTCACGACGGGTGCGGTCGGCGGCGTGGGGTCGGACTGCTCGACGAGCTTGAACGCGTCCGCGACGATCGTGCCGTGCGCGCGTGATGCCGAGCTCACCTCGAGCCGCCAGGCGTTGCCGGCGGCCAGGTCGTAGCTGCCGACGTACCGGAACCGGCCGCAGCCGCGGGCCTCGTCGACGGTGGTGCTGCGCAGGCCGCGAATGGCGAGGACGCTGACACCGACCCGCGCCGAGTCGGCCCCGCACGGCCAGCGCATCATCAGGTCGTAGTGGTCAGTCGCCGGAACCGCCAGCCGGAACTTGACCGGGCTGTTCGACCGCCCGGGAGCCGCGGCCAGATAGTTGCGCCCGTAGCGGCCCGTCTGCGCCGTCTCGACGTGCCAGACGGCGGGGTCGTAGCTCACGCCGGTGGCATCGGCGTTGTCGACCAGCTGCTGGAAGGTGTCGTGTGCGTCGGCCCGCAGATAGGCCATGTACAGCGGCCAGTTCCAGGTGCGGCCGGGATCGGTGTGGTGGTCGACGCCGCCCCACTCGCCGGGGTGGTCCGGGTCGGGCACCTGGGAGTGGCCGATGACGTGCTGACGGTCAGGCGTGATCAGGTAGGTGTCCGCGATCCAGGCCGCCAGCCTGGCCGATCCGCGGTACTGGACATCGGGGAAGTGGGTCAGGTTGGTGAAGCCCGCGTGCTCGATCCCGACCGAGCTCTCGTTGTAGGCCCAGTTGCCGGCGTGCCACGCGATATCGCGGTCGGGCACCATCTGCGCGACCCGGCCCGTGGATGAGACGACATAGTTCGCCGACGCCTCGGCGGCGGCATTCCGAAACCAGGTGTACGTCGACGCCCAGCCGCCCTCGGCGACGTGGACGATGATCCGCGTCACCCGGTTGGTGTACGGGCGGTCGGCCACCGTGTAGTTGCGGGGGTTGGCGGGCTCCCAGAGGGCGCCCGGATAATCGGGGCCGGCGGGCGTCGCGGCATTGAGGAGGCTCGGCAGGATCGACCGCGGTGGCGTCGCCAGGCCCGCCGAGTCGAGAGCCGAGCCGCCCTGACTATGGACGGCCAGCGTCCGGGCGGGGCGCGCCATGCCGGCGGCGATGACCGCAACCGCGACGAGGGCCCAGGCCCGGGACCGGTGATACTTCCCAGACACCATCCAATGATCGGCGCGCGGGCAGGCGGCATGAGTCCGGTGCCGAAATGTTTACGATTGGCAGCCGTGGCGCGATACGCGATCCGAGCAGTGACGATCGGCCTTCTGGTGGCGCTGGCGGCGCCGGCCGCCGGGAGCGCCGCCGCGCTTCGCGGGAACGGCATGATCGCGTTTGACCGCCACCGGTCGGGCAACTGGGACATCTACGTCAAGGCGGCGGCGCGCAGCGCCCGGGCCTTCCGGATCACGACCAACCGGGCCGCCGACTTCGCGCCCTCGTTCTCGCCGGGCGGCACCAGGATCGCGTTTTCCAGCAACCGCGGCCACAACTACGACATCTACACCACCAGCACGAGCGGCCACCAGCTGCGCCGGATCACGTCGAACGTCGCCCAGGACGCGTTTCCGAGCTGGTCTCCCAACGGGCGCCGGATCGCGTTTGCGAGCAACCGGGGCGGCGACTGGGGGATCTA
Source organism: Gaiellales bacterium (assembly GCA_036569885.1). Classification (GTDB taxonomy): domain Bacteria; phylum Actinomycetota; class Thermoleophilia; order Gaiellales; family JAICJC01; genus JAICJC01. The sequence continues at coordinate 2,558 of DATCPV010000178.1, forward strand.
CACCGTCGACGCAAACGGCTCGGGCAAGCCCGTGCAGATCACGCACCATCAGGGGGTCGACAGCCTGCCCGTATGGTCTCCGGACGGCACCAAGATCGCATTTGACTCTCCCCGCAACGGCCACTACCAGATCTGTCTGGTGCCGGCGACCGGCGGCACCGTCACCGTGCTCACCACCGGAGCCTTCCGAAACGTGCAGCCCGCCTGGTCCCCGGACGGCTCACGAATCACGTTTGTGAGCAACCGCTCGGGCTCGTTCGACGTGTGGGTGCTCACGATCGCTTCGGGGAACCTGCGGCGGCTGACGACCGACTCCAAGGCCGAGTTCCAGCCGGCTTGGTCACCGGACGGCAGCCGGATCCTGTTCGTCCGGGCCACGGCCGCAGGGCAGACGATCGACGAGATGCCCGTGAGCGGCGGGCCGGCGACGGTGCTGACGGGGCTGCGCGGAAACGAGCTCCCGCGCTGGCAGCCCGTGGCCGCGACCACCGTCACCGGCGTCTCCCCCGGACAGGGCCCGGCGGCCGGAGGCACGAGCGTGACGATCACCGGGCACAACTTCGGGCCCGCCGCAACCGTGATGTTCGGGTCGGTGCGGGCGACGAGCGTGGTGGTCACGTCGTCCACCTCGATGACGGCGACGAGCCCACCCGGCTCGGGCACGGTGGACGTCACTGTGACCACTTCGCGAGGGACGTCGGCAACCTCATCCGCCGACCGCTTCACCTACCAGTAGACGGGGCGACCTGGAGTGTCGCCAGGATGTCGCTGACGCCGGCCGCCAGGTCGGAGGCGTGTGCGGCCGAGCCGACGACCACATAGAGGCACATCGCCCGCCCGGCGACGGTGAAGAACCGCTGCAGGCCCCGCTGGCCGGGGCGGCGGCGAAGCAGCGTGGCCGGGGAGAGCTCGGCGGGGCCGACACGGGCAGGGGCGGAGGCCGAGAAGAGGGGCGTGCCGGCCTCGGACGCGGCGTACTCGACCAGCACGACCACCACACCGTCGGCGGGCAGCCTGTCGGTCGCCCGTGTCGCGAAGTCGCCGTCGGACG
>DATCPV010000179.1:0-8415 GCA_036569885.1 Gaiellales bacterium
GCACGTTGCCCGTGTCTACTCGGAGGTGGGGTGATCGGCGAAGCCGTAGCGCACCAGCAGGCGCTTGGCGGCCTCGGCCTCGTCCAGGCGCGAGACCGGGCGCGTGTGCGGTGCATCCTTCAGCATCTGCGGATCCTCGACCGCCTCGCGGGCGATGGCCACCATCGCGTCGCAGAACGCATCCAGCGTCTCGCGGGTCTCGGTCTCGGTCGGCTCGATCATGAGCGCCTCGGCGACGATCAGCGGGAAGTAGATCGTGGGCGGGTGGTAGCCGTAGTCCATCAGCCGCTTGGCGACGTCGAGGGCGGTGATGCCGTGCTCGCGCTTGAGCACCCGCGCCGACACGACGAACTCGTGCATGCAGTGGCGGTCGATCGGCAGCTCGTAGGCGTCACGCAGCCGCGCCAGCACGTAGTTGGCGTTGACGACCGCGGCCTCGGACATGTCGCGCAGGCCCGGGCCCCACATGCGCATGAAGGCGTAGGCGCGCACGAAGACGCCGAACGGGCCGCCGAACCCGCGCACCTTGCCGATCGTCTTGGGCCGGTCGTGGTCAAGCCGGAAGGTGTCGCCGTCGCGCGCCACCGTCGGCACCGGCAGAAACTGCTCGAGATCGCGCCGCACCGCCACCGGGCCGCCGCCCGGGCCGCCCCCGCCGTGCGGCTGCGAGAATGTCTTGTGCAGGTTGTAGTGCACGATGTCGAAGCCCATGTCGCCCGGGCGAGAGATGCCGCAGACCGCGTTCAGGTTCGCGCCGTCGTAGTAGAGCAGTGCTCCCGCCGAGTGAAAGATCTCGGCGATGTCCACGATCCGCTCCTCGAACAGCCCCAGCGTCGAGGGATTCGTGAGCATCAGGCCGGCGGTGCGCTCGCCCACCTTGCCGCGCAGGTCGTCGACGTCGACGTTGCCGCGCTGGTCGGTCTGCACGCGGACGAGCGTGTAGCCGGCCATCGCCACGCTGGCGGGGTTCGTGCCGTGGGCCGTGTCCGGGATCACCACCTCGGTGCGGTCCTCGCCGCGGTCGGCGAAGTATGCCCGCATGAGGGTCAGGCCGGTCAGCTCGCCCTGCGAGCCAGCGGCCGGCTGCAGTGTGACGGCGTCGAGGCCGACCACCTCGGCCAGCATCTCCTGCAGCCGCCACATGAGCTCGAGCGCGCCCTGGGCACCGTCGTCCTCCTGATACGGATGCAGGGCCGCAAAGCCCGGTAGCCCAACCGCGCGCTCGTTGATGCGCGGGTTGTACTTCATCGTGCACGAGCCGAGCGGGTAGAAGCCGGTGTCGATCCCGAACGTGCGCGTCGACAGCTCGGTGAAGTGGCGCACGATCTCGGGCTCGGCCAACTCGGGCAGGCGCGGCGGCGTGCGCCGGGCGAGCGCGGCGGGGACGTCGGCCGCAGGCACGCCCGGATCGGCGATCCGCGACGCCCGCCGCCCGGCGCGCGACTTCTCGTAGATCAGCCTCATGCCGCCACCGCCCCGACCTCGGCGAGCACCTCGGCCAGCCGGTCGATGTCGGCGGCCGAGCGCTTCTCGGTCAGGCACACCAGCAGCACGTCGTCCATGCCCTCGTAGTCGCGCCCGAGCGCATGGCCCGGGTGCACGCCCAGCTTGCGGGCGGCGCGGATCACGTCGGCCGCCGGCCGGCCGGTGCGGATCGCGAACTCCTGGAATGTCGGGCGGTCGAACGCCAGCGGCAGACCCAGCCGCCCCTTGGCGTGCTCGGCCAGTGAGAGGCAGGCCCGGCCGACCTCGCGCAGCCCGTCGGGGCCGAGCCAGCTCAGGTACACCAGCCCGGCGACCGCCAAGAGCGTCTGGTTGGTGGTGATGTTCGAGGTCGCCTTCTCGCGGCGGATGTGCTGCTCGCGCGTCTGGAGCGTGAGCACGAAACCGCGCCTGCCCTCGCGGTCGTGCGTCTCGCCGACGATCCGCCCCGGGAGCTTGCGGATGTGCTCCGCGCGGGCGGCGAGGAACCCGTAGTGGGGGCCGCCGTAGGCGATGTGGTTTCCGGCCGATTGACCCTCGCCGATCGCAAGCGCGCACCCGTATGCGCCCGGCGCCTCGAGGACGCCGAGGGTCATCGGGTCGACGTGAGCGACCGCAAGCGCTCCCGCGCCGCTGGCCGCGGCGGCCAGCTCGGGTGCGGGCTCGAGGCAGCCGAAGAAGTTGGGCTGGGGGAAGATTGCGCAGGCCGCGCCCTCGCAGGCCGCCGCGAACCGGTCGGGGTCGGTGATGCCCCCGGTGTGCGGCACCTCGACCACCTCCATGCCGAAGCCCGGCGCGAACGTGCGCACCACCTGGCGCACCTGCGGGTTGAGCGTCTGGGCGACCACCACCCGCTCTCGCCCGGTCGTCTGCCTGGCGACAAAGCAGGCGTCGGCGGCCACGGTGGTGCCGTCGTAGCCCGAGGCGTTCGAGACGTCCATCCCGGTCAGCTCACAGATCGCCGTCTGGTACTCGAAGATGGCCTGCAGCGTGCCCTGGCTCATCTCCGGCTGGTACGGGGTGTAGGCGGTCAGGAGCTCGCCCCGCTGCATCACGGCATCGACCACGGCCGGGACGTAGTGGTCATACATGCCGGCGCCGAGGAACGACAACTCCCGGCCCGTGTCGACGTTGCGCCCGGCCAGCTCGGTCAGGTGCGCCCAGAGCTCGGCCTCGGTCAGCGCCGGGTCGACGTCGAGCCGCCGGTCCAGACGCACGCCGGCCGGGATCTCCGCGAAGAGCTCGGCCACCGACGAGACGCCGATCGTGCCCAGCATCTCGTTCAGGTCGGAATCGGTCAGCGAGGTGAACGTCACAGCGACTCGAGCAGCTCGCGATAGGCGGCGGCCGTCATCAGGCCGTCGACCTCTGACGGGTCGCTCAGGCGCACCTTGACGAGCCAGCCGTCGCCGTACGGGTCGTCGTTGATCTGGCGCTCGTTTCCGTCGAGTGCCGCGTTCACGTCGACGACCTCGCCCGAGAGCGGGGCCACCAGCGCGGACACTGCCTTGGTCGACTCGAGCTCGCCGTAGTCGGCGTCCTTGGTCACGGTCTGGCCCGCGTCGGGAGGGCTGAAGAACACGACCTCGCCCAGTGTGTCCTGCGCGTACCAGGTGATGCCGAACGTGGCGGTGTCGCCGTCGATCCGCACCCAGTCGTGGGCGTCGTGGTAGCGCAGGTCCTCGGGGTAGTTCTCGTCACTCATGAAACGGTCTCCTTGACATACAGGGGCTTTGCCGCAACCCGCGCGACCACCGGCCGGCCGCGGGCGTCGATCTCGAGTGTCGTGCCCTCATCGGCCAGGCCGGCGGGAACGTAGGCCATACCGATGCCGACGCCGAGTGACGGCGACATCGTTCCGCTCGTGACCGCTCCCGCCGGGCGCACCGCCATGCCCTGCCGGGGAATGCCACGACCCTCGACCCGAAGCGCCACCAGCCGGTCGTGGTTGCCCGCGGCGCGCTGGGCGCGGAGCGCGTCGGCTCCGACGAAATCCTTGGCATCGAGCGGGCACACCCAGCCGAGGCCCGCCTCCAGGGCGGTGTGATGCTCATCCAGATCGTTGCCGTAAAGCGGATAGCACACCTCCAGGCGGAGGGTGTCGCGGGCGCCCAGGCCGGCCGGGGTCGCGCCGGCCTCGATGAGGGCGTCCCACAGGGGGCCGACCGTCTCGGCGGCCACCATGAGCTCGACGCCCGGTTCGCCCGTATACCCGGTGCGGGCAACGGTGGCACGCACGCCGCACACCTCGGCGTCCGTGAACCCGAACGGCCCGAGCTCCGGCAGCGGGACGAGGCCGAGCGCGTCCGGGCCCTGCAGCGCCAGCATCGCGATCTCGCCGGAGCGGTCGTCGAGCAGCACCCCCTCGGAGATGTGCGCGGCCAGCCAGTCGCGGTCGGCGTCCACGCGGGACGCGTTCACGACCAGGAGGATGCGTTCGTCGCCGAACCGGTAGGCGATGAGGTCGTCGATCGGACAGCCGTCCTCGTTCAGGAGCAGCGTGTACTGCGCCCGGCCGGGGCCGATCCGGTCGATGTCGTTCGAGAGCATGCGTTGGACAAACCCGATGGCCTCGGGGCCGCGGATCTCGAGCTGGCCCATGTGCGAGACATCGAAGACCCCGGCGTGATTGCGCACCGCCAGGTGCTCGGGAATGACGCCCTCGTACTGCACCGGCATCTCCCAGCCCGCGAAGGGAACCATCCGTCCTCCGGCGGCCACGTGGCGGTCGTGGAGCGGTGTGCGGCGGAGGGCCTCGGACGCGTCCATCCGGACGGGCACTCTACACCGCGAGGGTCAGACCCCTTCCGCCAACCCGCCGATGATCGCGCCGATGCCCGCCGCCTTGGCCGTGCCCGATCCGGCGACGCCCTCGACCAGCGCTGCCGGGTTGTTGAACATCGTCTGGATGCCGACCCGCCCCGGCCCCGTGAACCGGTTCCAGGTGAGCTTGCCACCGCCGCCGAAGAGCCCTGTCTTGAGCCCCATCGTCACCGCCTCCATCCGCACCGACGGATCGCGGTAGAGCCAGCTGCCGGCCTCGATGTCGATCTGCTCGCCCTGGCCGAGCGTCGCCTCGTAGACGTCGCCGTTGCCCATCACCCATACCGAAGCCGTCCCCTTCGAGGCCGAGAACTTGTCGACGAAGAAGCCGCTGCCGCCGAACAGCATGCTGCGCACGCCCTTGACCCGCTCGAACGTGTACTCGAGGTTGTCGGTCGCCGCCAGGAAGTGATGCTCGCGTACGAGCAGCGTCTGGCCGGGCTCGAGGTGGTGGTCGATGATCTTGCCGGGGGCGGCGTGGCTGAATGCGATCCGGCCCGGCCCGCGGGTCATGGTCAGGAAGAAGTCGAGCCCGGCGATCTTGCGCTTGATGCCGCCGGGCAGCTTCTTCAGCTCGATGGTCAGGGGCGCGTCCTTCCAGAGCAGCGTGTGGTGCTCGAAGAAGATGCCGCCGGATCCGTCGAGGTCGAAGACCAGCTCGGGCACGAGTGAGCCCGAGATGCGGGCGGTGCCGCCGCGAAAGGGCTGGACGCTCGGCTGGGTGGCGACAGGCTCGGGAAGGTTCACGGCGAGTTCTCCTGGCTTGGTGAGGACGTGGCGACCGCGTCGACGAGGGGCTTCTCGACGACCCAGAACCGGTCGGCGGTCTCGGTGATCCGCTCGACCTGGGGATAGACGTGCTCGGGCTTGACCGTGAACAGATTGGGTGCGGAGTGGGCCGAGGTGTACTCGTCGACCGTCAGCTCGACGGCCTCGATGCACGTGCGATCGCCGCACTCGCAGACGAACGGCACCAGCTCGCCCGCGGCGGCGGACTCCTCCTCGAATGCCACGCGGCGGTTGTTGTAGTCGCGGAACGTCTGCTCGTTTTTACGCAGCCGCTCGCGGCGAACACCGTCCCAGTCGAGCATCACGGCGGGAACGCTACCGCAACGGTGAACTCGCGAGCGCTCGCCCGGCCTTGCGAGGTGTGCCAACTGTTCGGATCTGGTGAAGAGTTGCCGCAAATCGAGGGGGTTTTGGCGCGACGTGTAATACTTTGGAGAAGGTCAAGCTGGGTCATACGGGCAGCGAGTCGAGACGAAGGAACGGCAGAGCAATGAACGCACACGTCGAATCTCCGATGTTCACCGACATCTTCGCCGACGAGGGCGAGGTACCGGGCGCCCGTGAGGACGTCCACGACACCCGCCATGTGACCATCGCGGGGCACCGCTACACGCGCCGCCGCCAGGACACGAACCGCGTCCAGCGCGCCCGTGAGCAGGTGCAAGCACTGCCGTCCGTGATTCCCGAGCGCGAGTGGGTGGCGATCTGGATCGAGCTGATCGACGCCAGCGTCTACACGCCCCCGGGCACACCCCGGGCCGGCCGGATCCTGCGGGAGGCATATGCCGACGCGAGCATCCGCCTGCCGGTGATCCGCGATCTGGGCCTCTCCCTGCTGCCTCCGGCCGCCAAGCCGGTGCCGCGGGCGGTCGCTTCGCCGGACGACGTGAACGAGCCCGTCCCGGTCTGACCGGCCGTGCGCCAGAAGCTCTAGCGGAGTGAATCGTGGATGGCTGGCGAGTGGCGCGCCAGCAGGGGGTCGCGGCGCGGCGCAGCGCATATCCGGAGGTAATCTGGGCAAGCCGCGCCGTGGTCCTGCCGGCACCGGCCACCCGGTCTACCTGACACAGGTCGGCAAGCGTTCCGGGATAGCATCGCCTGCGTGAACCGAGGACGCAGCGTTGCAGCCGTCGTGCTCCTGGGACTGGTGCTCGTCATCGCGGGCGGACTGGTCGCAGTGATCGTGCTCGCCCACATCGTCGGGCGCACAAAGGTTGTGCACCGCGGCTGGTGGGCCGTGCCCGACGACCGGCCGCGCTAAAGAACCTCTGGCCTACTCGTCGCGTAGGAAGGACGGGATCTCGAGCGCGTCGGGCGGCATCGCGAACTGCCCGGTGTCGTCGTTGGCAGGCTCGGCGGGACGGCGCGCCGGGGGCTCCCGGCGGCTGCCGGCCGCGAACGCCGCCGCAGGCCGATCGGAGCTGTGACGGTCGAAGCCGGTGGCGATGACCGTCACCCGCACCTGGTCGCCGAGCGCCTCGTCGATCACCGCACCGAAGATGATGTTGGCGTCGCCGTCAGCGGCGCTGCCGATGATCTCGGCCGCCTCGTTGACCTCGAAGAGCCCCATGTCGGAGCCGCCGGTGATGTTCAGGAGAATGCCGGTCGCGCCCTCCACCGACGCCTCGAGCAGCGGTGAGGAGATGGCGGCCTTGGCCGCGTCGGCGGCGCGGTTCTCGCCCCCGGCGACGCCGATGCCCATGAGCGCCGAGCCCGCCTGGCGCATGATCGTGCGCACGTCGGCGAAGTCGAGGTTGATCAACCCGGGCACCGTGATCAGGTCGGTGATGCCCTGGACGCCCTGGCGCAGCACGTCGTCGGCGATGCGGAACGCATCCACGATGGACGTCCGCTTCTCGACCACCTGCAGCAGGCGGTCGTTGGGGATGATGATGAGCGTGTCGACCTTCTCGCGCAGCTGCTTGATGCCGCCCTCGGCCTGATCGGCGCGCTTGCGGCCCTCGAAGCCGAACGGCCGCGTGACGACGCCGACGGTCAGGGCGCCCAGCTCACGCGCAATCTCGGCGATCACGGGTGCCGCGCCCGTGCCGGTGCCGCCGCCCTTGCCGGCCGTGACGAAGACCATGTCGGCGCCCTTGAGCGCCTCCTTGAGCTCGTCGCGGCTCTCGGTCGCAGCCTCGAGGCCGATGGCCGGGTCGGCCCCCGCACCGAGCCCGCGGGTGATCTTGGAACCGATGTGGATCTTCACGTCGGCGTCGCACATCAGCAGTGCCTGGGCGTCGGTGTTGACGGCGATGAACTCGACACCGCGCAGGCCCGCGTCGACCATGCGGTTGACCGCGTTCGTCCCGCCGCCGCCGACGCCGACCACTTTGATGACCGCCAGATAGTTGCCGCTTGGATCTCTCATCGTCCCAACCCCTAACCTGACCCTCTACTCGAGGGTTCGACTATGTCTTGGCAAAATGACCGGCCCTAGGGCACAGCGTAGCCAAGCTGCCGTTCGGGCGCAGAGGGCAGAGTAGCGGCCTCCACTCTCGCTGTCAAGCAGAAGGTTAGGAGAGCTCAGTCTATACCTCAACCTTAGCCTTATTTCTTGTACCCTACGGCGGGGCGCGCGGGTGCCGAGACGTCAACGTACGCAACCGACCGCCGGATCGACGAGCCCATCTCGCCCAGAACCTTGGCGGCGATGCGCAGCTTGAGTGCGAGCCCGCTTGTGTTGCCGAGCCGCAGCTGCAGCCCGTGGCCGAAGAGCGCCACCACTCCGCCGGGCGTCGAGACGACACCCGTCAGGCGCGCGCCGATGCCGCGCTGGAATCGGTCCGGCACGCCGGCGAGCACACTCAGCGCCGACTGCATCGGGGCCGAGCTCACGGTGTGGCCGGTGACGACCACGGCACCGGTGGGCAGGACGACCCGCGGCAGATGCGCGGGTGCGCGCGTCACGGTTCGCAGCACCCGGCCGTCGGCGGAGATCACGTAGCGGGCGTCGCCCGCGCGGACGAAGGCCGCCGCCCGCTCCATGACGATCGACACCTCGACGCCGTGCGGGAACGCCCGGTCGACCATCGCGAGGCGAACGTCGGGAAGCGCCTCGACCCGGCTGGCGAGGGCGGACGCATTCACCTGGAGCAGACTCTTGCCGGCGACGTCGGCCGCGACCAGCGCCTGCACCCGGGCGTCGACCCGTGGGCTTGCCCCGCTGACCGTCACATGCGAGACCGAGAAGACGGAGGAATGCTCGAGCCCCCAGTAGGCAGCGGGCAGGAGGAGCATCGCGGCCGCCCCCGCGAGCACCGCCAGGCGGCGCCTGCCCTCGGTGCGGCGAAGGGCGCGCCGGCGCAGCACCAGCGCGGG
>DATCPV010000180.1:0-1576 GCA_036569885.1 Gaiellales bacterium
GAGTGGCCGAGCCGCTCTGCATATGCAGCTGAACGATTCTGCAGCCCATCGCGGCCGCCCTGTTTGCGGCGAGCTTCGGGCACTTCGGACGCCGGCGCGGCCGCCGACCCGGCGTGCCCCTCGCCGGCCGGGTGGGCGTCCGACTCCAACTCGAAGTGCTCGGCCAAGCGGCCGGCTGACGGCGATCTCGCCGCATCCGCCTGACGTCGGGCAGCGAGGCAATGGAGGGTCCGATGCCCCGCCCACCGAGCCAACCTGCGCTGGGCAGGGTTGAACGGTCGGCGGGCGAGGTCGGGTGTTTGGCAGCTAGGCCTGGTCGCCGAGCGCGACGATGTGCTCGGGTAGCCGCTCGTTGTCGCCGTACATGAAGTGGTTGCTCATGTTCTCGGAGAATCGGCTGGCCTCGGTGGACTTCCCGACTGCCTCCGCGGTCTCGCGGACCAGCATGGGCGAGGCACCGCAGCAGACGCCGATGTAGTTGATGCCGAGGTCGTGGACCGCCTTGGCGAAGGCGCCGATCTCGTACCGGTTGGCGTACAGCGGGTCCAGCGCGGTCGGGAAGGTGCGGCCGTGCGGCGAGGGCACCCTTGCGCGGTCGTCGCTGAGGTTGAAGAACGTCGGTTCCTCGGCGGTGGTCCGGTAGGGGATCGGCAGTGCGCCGACGTGGCACGACACGGCCGCGCGGATCTGCTTCAGCCAGGGCAGCATCGTCTCGGGCCCGCGGAAGCAGTTCATGCCCACCACGTCCGCGCCGGCCTGCTCCAGCCGCTGGCAGGTCTCGACGATGCCGACCCCGTCGGCCATCTCCTCCAGCGCCATCGGCGCGATGGTGAGGACGACGGGCAGGCCGGTGGCCTTCGCGACCTCGAGCGCCGCCAGCGCCTCGCCGGCGTAGTAGAACGTCTCGCCGATGATCATGTCGGCGCCGCCCTCGACGGCCCAGCCCACCATCTCCTCGAACATGCCGCGCACCTCGGCCTGGCGGGCGGTGTCCTCGGGGTCCCAGATGTTGGTGTTCGAGATGTTGCCGGCCATGAGGTCGCCGGGTCGCTGGTCGGCGACCTCCCGGGCGATCTGGAGTGCGGCGCGGTTCAGCGGCTCGAGCAGGTCCTCCTTGCCGATGACCCGCATCTTCTCGCGGTGACCGTTGTAGGTGAACGCCTCGACGATGTCGGAGCCGGCGCGCTGGAAGTCGACGTGCAGGGTCCGGAGGGCGTCCGGGTACTCCAGGGCGACCTCGGGGACGAACTCACCGGCGCTCAGGTATCCGCGGCGCTCCAGCTCGAACAGGAAGCCCTCGGCACAGATCACCGGCCCGGCGTCCAGGCGCGCGGTCAGGTCCCCACTCGGAACCTCAGAGGTGGACTCGGTCATGTATTGCTCCTCGGTGGTGAAGGGACGGGTCGTCCCACGAGAGAGCAGACAGTCGGATGTCGACAGCAGCACGCGACGCCAGCCGCGACCGCGGGTGGTGGCGGCATCCCTGGCGATGAGCGCAGGCATGATCGGTCGGCACAGGCCCTCCATCTCTCGTGGATCGGCACTACACGACGATGCAGGCGGTCTCCTGACTCCC
>DATCPV010000181.1:0-7326 GCA_036569885.1 Gaiellales bacterium
GCCACGGGTCGGCCGCGGCGGCCCGAGCGATCCATGCGGCGATCTCGGCCTCGACGTCGCGGCCCCATCCGTCGGCGTCAGCCCGGCCGGGCAGGTAGGTGACCTCACAGGTCATCCGGCATGTGGCCGGGTAGGTGACCGTCCATTCCCCGCCGCTGATCTTGACCGGGACGATGTCGCCTGGAGGTAAATGTGCGTGGCGCTGCGCGGGGCTGCCGCGCCACTCCTCGCGCAGGCGGGCGACGGCGTCCATCACGACGCCCATCTTCTCGATCGCGTTCACCGCGCCGCCGTCGCGCCAGTGCGGCTGGGCCATCTCGGCATGGCCGGGGCGGCCGGTGACCGTGAACGTCGGTGTCAGCGAGCCGCGGCAGGCCACCCACACCTCGAACGCGGTCGGCTCGGGCACGATGCCGGCGTCGGCGCGCACGCCGTGGCGGACGGCGGCCAGCCCCCCGGCCCCCGACGACTCCTCGTCGGTGACCGTGTTCACGATCAGGTCGCCGCGCAGGCGCACCCCGAGCCGTGCCAGCACCTCGGCCGCGTGGACCATGCAGGCGACGCCGCCCTTCATGTCGCACGACCCGCGGCCGTAGAGATTGCCGTCGCGCACCTCCGCCCGGTTCGGATCGGTCGTCCAGCGGTCGCGCGGCTCCGACGGGACCACGTCGATATGGCCGTTCAGGAGCAGGCTGCGCCCGCCGCCCGCACCCGCGAACCGCGCCGCCAGCTGCGGGCGCCCGTCGAACCGCAGGCCCGGAGGCATCTGGCGCGACCCGGCGATGTCGGCCGGGTCCGGCTCCCAGATGTCCACGGCGGCGCCGGCCGCGCTCAGGCGCTCGCCGAGGTAGGTCTGCAGGTCAGCCTCCTGGCGGGGAGGGTCGTCCGGCGCGCGGGCGGTCGTGTCGAACCCGATCAGCCGCGTCGTCAGCTCGACCAACTCATCCTTGCCGGCGGCGACCGCATCCAGGATACGTGCCTCCAATGTCACGAGGACCGATGATAGTAAAGGCCCGGTAGCACCGGCGCACCCGCTCGAAACTACTGGAAAGGGCTGGCACCGATCACTCGGCCGGGGGATTCCTCCTTTCCGAGCTGTGGTCGATAACGAGAGAGACGTTCCCGTGGCCTCCCGAAGCCCGGTGAAGCGGCCGTCCGCCTAATCCGACGGCCGTGGATGTCCCATGCCCTGACCCCCACCGTTCCGAAAGGGAGGTGCGCCAAATGATCAAGTGGAATTCCGCCACCATTCGCGTTGCGCTTGCACTGGGTGCCATCGCGTCCTTTGCGATCGCTTCCGGCGCCGGCATTCGCTGGCAGTAGCCAACTTCTGAGCTCGGCGGCAGGCTAACGACGGCGCCGGTCGCGGCCGATAAGGATCCAACGTGACCTCCGCCAGCCCTGCTCCCGCCGCTCTTCCGCCCCGACTGCTCCGATACGTCGTCACCATCATTGCGGCGACCGTCCCTGTAGCAGTCGGGGCGATTCTCGAGGTCGCCGCCTCCCCACCGAGCATGGCCACAATCGCCGGCGTGCTCGTCTTCGCCGTGGCCGCGCTGGCGGCCGAGTTCAAGCCGGTGCCCCTGGACGAGCACGGCGCCCGCAAGGTGTCGCTTGCCTTCGTCTTCCTGCTCGCCTCCCAGATCTTGTTCGGCTGGCAGTTCGCGGTGATCGCGGCCCTGCTGGCCACGGCCGCTGTTGAGGCGGTCGAGCGGGGCCTCTCGCTGCGCGGCACCTTCAACACGTGCGCGTACGCACTGTCGGTGTTCGCGTCCGCGCTGCCGGCGTTCCTGCTCGGCTGGAACGGCGGTGCGATCGGGGCCGGCGATGCCGCCAAGTTGACGGTGCTGGCCTTTGCCGGCGGCGCGGCCTACGTCATCACCAATGTCTCGCTGGTCGCGGTGGCCGTCGCCCTCGCCCGGCAGGTGCCGCTGCGGGACGCGCTCCGCGGCTACATCCGCCACCCGGGCCCGGCGTTCCTGATCATGGCGTTCATCTCGGCGCTCGCGGTATCGCTCTGGAAGGTCGACCCTCCGCTCGAGCTGCTGCTCGCAGGGCCGGTGTTCGCGCTGGCGCTGTATCTGCGCTCGTCCTATCGCACGGTGATGGCGGTGCGCGACGCCGAGACCGACGCCCTCACCGGCCTCGGCAACCACCGCTCGTTTCAGATCGAGCTGCGCCGCGCGCTCGACACGGCCGAGGAGGACGTCGGGCTGATGTCGCTCGTCCTGATCGACCTGGACGCATTCAAGGACATCAACGACCGTTTTGGCCACCCCGTCGGCGACGCCGTCCTCCGGGTGGTCGCCGACGTTCTGCGGGAGGAGTGCGGCCAGGACGCCGCCTACCGGATCGGCGGTGAGGAGTTCGCGGTGCTCCTGCCCGGGCACACGACGGAGACCGCCGGCGTCACCATCGACCGCGTGCATCAGCGGCTGGCCGCCACCCGGTTCCCCCACGGAGAGCCCGTGACCGTGAGCGCCGGCCTGGCGGTGTACCCCGAGCATGCCGAGGACCGCGAGAAGCTCTACGACGTGGCCGACGCCGCTCTGTACTGGGCGAAGAACCACGGCAAGAACCGGTCGTGCGCGTACAGCCCGTCGGTTGTGCGGTCGTACACGCCGGCTGAGCTGGCCGAGGCCGCCGAGCGGCATGCGCGCCTGCGCGCGGCGGAGGGCCTGATCCGGGTCGTGGATGCCAAGGACACGTATGCGGGCGCCCACTCCCAGTCGGTGTCACGTCTCGCTGAGGCGATCGCGCGATCGATGGGGCTGGATGTCGAGGTGGTCGAACAGGTGCGACTGGCGGGCCTCCTGCACGACCTCGGCAAGATCGCGATCCCCGACCGGATCCTGCAGAAGCCGGGCACGCTCGAGCCCGACGAGTTGAAGGTGATGCGGGAGCATCCCGTGCTGGGGGCGCGGCTGCTCGAAGGGCTGGGGGTCTCGCCCGTCGACCGCTGGATCCTGCATCACCACGAGTGGTGGGACGGCTCCGGCTATCCCGTCGGCCTGACCGGCGAGGAGATCCCGCTCGGGTCGCGCATCATCCTCGTCGCCGACGCCTTCGACGCCATGACCTCGGACCGGTGCTACCGGGCGGCGGGCACGCCCACCGCGGCCATCGCCGAGCTGCGTAAGCGCTGCTGGACGCAGTTCGACGCCCGCGTCGTGGCGGCGCTGGAACGGATCGAGTCAACCGAGCCCGTCGCCACCGACGTCCGCGCCGCCGGCTGATGGTGCTCGCACTCGCAGTCGGGCTCGGGGTGGCCATCAGCTACCTGCTCGGCGGCCGCCTGTCGGCGCTCGCGGCGATGCCGATCCGGGCGCCGTGGCTGTTCTATGTCGCGATTGGCCTGCAGGTGGCCGGCTATCCGTCCGGCGTCCTCCCGTGGAGCATCGGCACCTCGCTTGCGACCGGGCTCTGGCTCGTCTCCTACGCGGTGCTGATCGCGGCGGTTGCGGTCAACCGGCGGCTGCCGGGGGCGCTGGTCGTCGGCCTGGGCATGTCGTTCAACCTCGCGGCCGTCCTCGCAAACGGCGGCCACATGCCGGCGCTGCGGTCGGCGCTGCGAGCCGCCGGCGTGCTCTACCGCGGCGTCCACAACAACAGCGCGGTCGCGACGCATCCGCACCTGGCCTGGTTGATCGACCGCTGGCCCGTGCCGGCGTGGATCCCGATGGGCAACGTCTATTCGGTCGGAGACGTCCTCATCGCCGCCGGCGCGGTCGTGCTCGTGTGCGCCGGGATGGGCGTGCGCCTGCGCCGCCGGCCGCTCGAGGCCGGCGTCCCCGAACGCGCCTAGATACGACCGGCCTTGCCGAGGTCGATCGCAAGCGGCCCCGCGGTCGCCTCGGCATCCTCCGTCGGGTACCACACGCGCCCGCGGCGCACGACGATCAGCGACCCGCGCTTGTCCCCGGCGGCCGCGAAGCTCACCTCGTCGCCGCTCCAGCGGCGGGCACCCGTCCGGCGTTCGAGCGACTCCAGGTACTCGCCGACGTCGTCCACCGGGACGCCCACCTCGCAGACGCCCAGCATCGAGCCCGGCCCGAACGGCGGCCGGTGCGGCTCGGGCAGGTCGTGGTGGGCGATCAACTCGACGACGTTTCGGTCGGGGTCGCGGAAGTAGGCCGCGTCGGCGTTCCAGTCGGGGAAGGCAAAGGCCCGCCCGCCGTCATCGTCGACCAGGAGTTCCGCGCGCGTGCCGAGCCAGTCGAGTGCGTCGGCGTAGGCTGCGGACGGGATGCGGATGGCGAAGTGCTGGGGCGAGGGCTGCTCCGGCTCGAACACGAGCCGGGTCGCGCCGATCTGGACGGCGAGCGCCCCGGCCGCAGCGGACACCTCGAGCTCGAGCACGTCGCCGTAGAGCGAGCGCTGCGCGTCCAGGTGCGCCGACGCCAGCCTGATCTCGACCAGTTCCACCCCTTCAGCCTAGGGCGCTTCTACCCGATCCGCACCGCCCCGTCGTAGTGGTCGGCGTACCACCCGCTCGTGAGCCCGGAGACGCGCACGTTCTCGCCGGTCTGCGGTGCGTGGATGAACCGGCCGCCGCCGGCGTAGATGCCGACGTGGTCGAGCCCGTCGAAGAAGACCAGGTCGCCGCGGTGCAGGTCGTCGATGCCGACGCGGTGGCCCTCCTGAAACTGGGCGGCGGCGAAGTGCGGCAGGCGCACCCCGAGCTCGGCGTAGACGTGCTTCACGAGCCCCGAGCAGTCAAAGCCGGCAGGGTCGCAGCCGCCGAAGCGGCACGGCGCCCCCACGTGGCGCTCGGCGACCGCAACCGCTCGCACGCCCAGGGTGTCGTCGCCGGCTGCGGTCACGGCCAGGGGGACGGTGATGCGCTTGGCGCTGCGCCGGTGCCGGGCCGCCGCCCGTCGTCGCTGCGCCCGCTCCTGCGCGGAGCGCCACAGCTCCTCGGAGGCGAGGTCGCGTGATGGAGTGCCTGTCATCGTCCCCCCGGCGTGACTCACGCCGGAGACGCTACCGATCGATTCGTGAAGGGGGTGTGCACAAGGCGTTAGCGAAGTGTTCGGGAGCCGTCCACCGGACGCGGTAGGCTGACTCGGTGGCCATGCCCAACCCTCTCACGCACGCGGGTTCCGTGCATCGCCCGGCCTGCCCGGCGACCGCGCCGGGCGCCGGAGGCGAGCCGTGCCCGCGCTGCGCGGCGACGATGATCTGGACCAAGGCGTCATGGCACTGCCTGGCCTGCCGCTACAAAGAAGGTTGCTGCTAACAGATGGAACACACCATCTAAGCAGACGGCGACTGGAAGCCGGTGCGGCGCATCGTCCCCCAGCCCTGTTTGCGCCGGGCGATGTCGTACATGCCGGCGAGCCGGTAGAGGTCGATCAACTGGCGGAACCACATGTTCTCGAACACCGCCAGGCACATCATCCGGCCCAGGTCGCGGCCGCGGCGGTAGTTGCGGTAGCGTGCTCCTCGAGGCCGCATGCCACCAGCGTCAGCAGCGACCCCAGCACCCACGAGCAGAAGATGTACGCCGCCACCAGGTGGTAGTCGACGATGCCCAGGGCCAGGCCGATCGGAAATGCGATCCAGGCGGCGGCCTCCATCAGCGGGCCGGCAAACTCGAACGCCAGAAAGTACGGCAGGGCGATCATGCCGGGCGTGCCGTAGCGGGGGCGCAGGATCATCCCCTTGTGCCGCCACAGGCACTCGAACAGGCCGCGGTGCCAGCGGCGGCGCTGGCGGCCGAGCGAGCCCATGTCGGACGGGACCTCGGTCCAGCAGACCGGGTCGGCGCAGAAGGTGATCCGGTAAGGCCGGTGCGCGTCGCGCATGTGCTTGTGCAGCCGTACGGTCAGCTCGAGATCCTCGCCGACGGTGTCGGTCCAGTATCCGCCGACCTCGTCGAGCACATCGCGGCGGAACAGGCCGAACGCGCCCGAGACGATCACGAGCGCGCCGATGGCGTCCCAGGCGACGCGTCCGAACAGGAACGCGCGCAGGTACTCGATCACCTGGTAGGCGGCCAGCCTGCCGCTGGGCATGCGCGCCTCGACGACGCGGCCGGACTCGATCCGGCACGAGTTGCCCACGCGGATCGTGCCGCCCACCGCGATCACCTGCTCGGGGTCCTCCAGCACCGGGCGCACCATCACGGTCAGCCCGTCGGGGTCGAGGATCGAGTCCGCATCCGTAATGCAGACGTAGGGGTGGCGGGCGACGTCGAGGCCGGCGTTCAGCGCGTCGGCCCGCCCGCCGTTGCGCTTGCGGACCAGAGTGATGTCGTGCGGCGCGGCGCCGCGGTACATCTCGAAGATGGGCTGGTACTCGAGCCGGTTTCGCGGGGCCGGCGAGACCAGGTGCAGGTCATACGCGTCGATCAGCGTCTGAGCGGTGGCGTCGGTCGAGCCGTCGTCGACCAGCACGAGCTCGAACAGCGAGTATCGCTGGGCGAGGAGCGACGAGACCGACTCCAGGATGACCGTCTCCTCGTTGTAGGCCGGCACGACGATCGAGATCCCGGGCGTCAGCGGGGAGGCGAACGCCTCCTCGTGCCAGGCCCAGCTGCGGCGCCGCACCGTGCGCTTCATCCCTCGCCGCGCCAGCGGCCACAGCAGAAGGTAGGTCAGGTTGAGCGCGAGCGCGTAGAGGGTCGAGGCGAGGCCGACGGCCTCGACCATCGTCCTCACGCGACACCCGCCCGCAGCAGGCTCGCGGCATGGCGCAGCTGCGGATGCGCCTCGGGTTCGCCGCCAAGGTGCTCGACGAGCGCCGGGGCCACGGCGGCCAGGATGCCCGGGGCGCTACCCGAGATCATCGTGTCCACCAGCGTCAGCCCGTCGTCCTCCGAGACGAGATACGCATTGACGAAGCCCAGCCGCGTCAGCCGGGTGAGGTTGGGACGGTCGTGTCGTTCGCGCATGGTGGTGCTCCCTGATTGACTTACGAGATTAGTTTATAAACTAACACACGTAGTCTATCGACGCAAGCACGCGCGTTGTCTCCCCGCTTTGGGGGAGGGCAAAATACCCCGAAGCGGCGACGGACCCGGCGAAGACGCGCCGATGGAGGCCGCAGTGATGGCAGCCCCCCTCGCAGCAGCGCTCGCCCTGATCGCGGTGGGCGTGATGTATGCCCTCCTGCTGTGGGCCAGGCGCGTGCATGCATTGCGCAGCGAGGCCGTCCATGCCGAGGCGCGCGAGCGGATCGAGCCGCTGGCACACGCGCTCCTGGAGGGCGAGCCCGCCGGCACCATCACGCGTCGCGACGAGCGGGCGCTGACCGAGATCCTGGCCGAGCTGGCGCCCGCGCTCACCGGCGAGTCACACGCCGCCATCGCGGGTCATTTCGAAG
>DATCPV010000182.1:0-5992 GCA_036569885.1 Gaiellales bacterium
GCAGGCGCACAAGCCGCCGCGCCCGCGTCGGCCGGCGGTCGGGTCCGGCGGGGCGCGGCAAGATCACCGCGAGCACGACGGCGCCCACCGCCAGGAGCACGCCCTGTCCGAGCGTCACGTCGGCTCGCCCGCGTCGCCTGAGTCGCCCGCGAGTTCCTCCACGGCCGCGATTGCCTGCTCCCGCATGCTCTCGTCGACCGCCCGGTGGCTGAAGCGGGCCCGCTGGAAGAGCCCCGTCAGGCGGTGCACCGAGACCACGCGAGTGTGACCGTGGCGCGTCACCCGCCCAAGGTACTCCATCGGCGCCTCGTGGACGTCGCGCGCCAGTCCGTCGCGGCCCATCAGCCCCTCCATGACCGCGTAGGCGGCGATCACGGCCCGGCGTGGGTTGCGCTCTCGCCGCAGGCCGTCGAGGTCAGGCCCGGGTTCCTCGGCCGCCGGCTTCGGCAGGCGCAACTCCCGCCGCTCGTGGACAAGCCGCCAGCGCCACATCAGGAACGCAATCGCCGCAACGAGTGCGACCCATATGAGCGCCGTCAGTGTCCAGTCGGTATTCGAGATCCCCCCATGCGCCCCGCGGTGCACATCGCCGTTCGGGAGCTTTCCGTGGCCCACGTTCACGAGCCGGCGGAGCGGGTTCTGCAGGTGCAGGAACGAGAGCGGGTTCCGGCCCGTGCGCAGGTGGTAGATCATCAACCCCACGGCGATTGCCAGCAGCACCAGACCCGCGCGGCGGGACTTGCGGAGCTTCTCCTGGAGCATTGGGTCGGCGGTGCGGCGGAAGATCTGGGCGTAGATGAACAGGGCGCCGCCGCCCACCAGCACGATCGGCGCCAGCACCAGCGCACCGACGACGACCAGGTGCTGGCCGATGGAGTTCGCAATCCCGGAGCCCGGCGGAGCGGTCGTGCTGCCGTCTCCGCGCGTGGCCAGAGAGGCGATCGCGAGCAGCCCCACCATGGCGGCCGCGACCAGGATCGTTCGGGCAGGTGTATGCCGCAGCCGCATTGCGCAGATTGTGACGCTCCCAGCCGCCGTCCGGTTAGACTCGCGCCGCCATGGCCTTCGACGACCTGCGCGACTGGATCGACCATCTGCGCCGGAACGGCGAGCTTTGCGAGGTGACGGCCGAGGTCGATCCGTACCTCGAGATCGCCGAGATCACCGACCGGGTCACGAAGGCGGGCGGCCCCGCGCTCCTGTTCCGAAACGTGCGCGGATCGAGCATGCCGCTCCTGATCAACCAGTTCGGGACGGAGCGGCGGATGTGCATGGCCTTCGGCGTGGACAGCCTCGACGAGCTGGGCCAGCGCGTGACCGACGTGCTCGAGATGCAGCCTCCCGAGGGGCTCGTCGACAAGGTGCGCGCGCTGCAGAAGCTGAAATCGCTGGCCGACTCGCGACCGAAGACGGTCTCGCGCGGCGCCTGCCAGGAGATCGTGCTCGATCCGCCCAGCCTCGAGTCGCTGCCCGTCATGACGTGCTGGCCCGGCGACGGCGGCCCCTACATCACCCTGCCCGCGGTGATCACCAAGGATCCCCGCTCGGGCACCCGCAACGTCGGCATGTACCGGGTGCAGGTGTTCGACGCGACCACCACCGCCATGCACTGGCAGATCCACAAGGATGCCGCCGCGGACTGGCGCGGCATGGGCGAGCGGATGGACGTCGCCATCGTGCTCGGGCTCGACCCGGTCACGGCCTACACGGCCTCGGCGCCGCTGCCAAAGCACATCGACGAGCTGATGCTGGCCGGCTTCCTGCGCGGGCGCCCCGTCGAGCTCGTGCGCTGCAAGACCGTCGATCTGGAGGTGCCGGCGAGCGCCGAGATCGTGATCGAGGGCCACATCGTCAAGGGCGAGCTGCGCGACGAGGGCCCCTTCGGCGACCACACCGGCTACTACACGCCGCGCGAGCCGTTCCCGGTCGTGCACGTGACCGCGGTCACGATGCGCCGGGACGCGATCTACCCGTCGATCATCGTCGGCATCCCGCCGCAGGAGGACGCGTGGCTCGGCAAGGCCACCGAGCGGCTCTTCCTGCCGGCGCTGCGGATGACGCTGCCCGAGCTGGTCGACTACGACCTGCCGATCGCCGGCGCGTTCCACAATCTGTGCATCATCTCGATCCGCAAGGCGTTCCCTGGGCACGCGCGCAAGGTGATGCACGCCGTGTGGGGGACGGGGCTCATGTCGCTGACCAAGGGCGTCGTGGTGGTGGACGCCGACGTGGACGTGCACGACTACAACGAGGTGATGTGGCAGGTGGGCGCGAACGTCGACCCCAAGCGCGACGTGCTCCTGTCGGAGGGCCCGCTCGACCACCTCGACCACGCCCCGACGCTCCAATTCAGCGGCGGCAAGATCGGCATCGACGCCACGGCCAAAGGCCCCGCCGAGGGATACACGCGGGGGTGGCCGGAGCAGATCCGGATGACCGCCGAGGTGCGCGACCGCGTCACCGGCCGCTGGGCCGAGTACGGCATCGGCGCCGGTGCTGCGGGCGCGGCCACCCCTGCCACGGGGGCAAAAATGAGCCGTTTCGCACGTTCTGGCCGTGACCGCACGTGAGGGATACACTCCGCCGCGTGCGCCGGTACAATCGCCGCCCGGACGACCTATGAGGAGGACGCGAGGTGGCTGATAGGACGCGGGGCGAGTTCCTCTCGCTCACGAGCGTCGGTCTGGGTGCCATGATCGGTGGAGTCATCGGCGTCCCCGCCACCGCGTACATGCTGGCCCCGGTGACCAAGGAGGTCACCTTCACGCCGGTGTTCCTCGGCAAGATGTCGGCGTTCCCGAGCGAGGCCAACGATCCGAACAAGTTCAAGCCGACGCCGGCGACGTATATCGAGGACCCGTCCAACCCGGCGACGAGCCCCGGACTCGCCTTTGTGCACAACACCGGGAAGTCGAGCACGGACTGGCACTCCGAGGACGCGATGTTCGTCGTGTTCTCGAATCGCTGCATGCATCTCGGCTGCCCCATCGCGGCGAACTCGAGCGGCTTCGCCTGTCCCTGTCATGGCGGCCAGTACGACACGAATGGGGAGCGAACTGCGGGGCCGCCGATCCGTTCCCTCGACCGCTTCCAGTGGGAGATCAAGAACGGCGACGAGCTTTGGATCACCCAGCGCTGGAGCACCGACATCTACGGCGGCCAGGTGCGTTACTACCCGGTCAAGATGCCCGGCCAGCCCACGCACACCCCCGGGCCGAGCTGGATCCCGGACGTGCTCTACCCCCACGTCACCTACACGCACGGCCCGGTGCCCGGCCCCGTGCCGTTGCCGCCAGCGCCCAAGGTCTGACCGATGCCGCTGCCCATCCCCACCCCCGATCCCAAGCAGGTCGTCCTCCAGACCGAGGACTGGATCGAGTACCGCACCGGCTTCCCGACGCTCGTGCGCAAGTTCCTGTTCCGCAAGGTGCCGCCGACCGGGTGGTTCCACACGCTGGGGAGCTCGCTGCTGACGGTGTTCATCCTGCAGGCGGTCACCGGGTCGCTGCTGGCGATGACCTACGACCCGTCACCCAACGGCGCCTACCAGTCGATCCGCTACATCACCGACCAGCAGAGCCTCGGCTGGCTGTTGCGGGGCATGCACAAGTGGGGCGCCTCGATGATGGTGATCCTGCTCTTCCTGCACATGGCCCGCGTGTTCTTCTACGGCGCCTACAAGTACCCGCGCGAGCTGACCTGGCTGACCGGATCGCTGATCTTCATCCTGACCATGATGATGGGCCTCACCGGCTATCTGCTGGTGTGGGATGAGCGCGCCTACTGGGCCTCGGTGGTGGCGGTCAACATCAACGGCACGGCGCCGGTGCTGGGGCCGTTCATCTCGAAATTCCTGTTGGCGGGGCCGGTGTTCGGCGCTCAGACGATCTCGAGGTTCTACGCGCTGCACATGCTGCTGATACCCGGCGCCATTGGTGCGCTCATTTTCGTGCACATGTGGCTCGTCGTGAAGCTCGGCGTCACGCCGTGGCCGACCCGGCCGCTGCCCGAGCCTGAGCCCAGCGCCATCCCCGCCGCACATAGAGCAATGCCCGAGACGGTGGCGGGCGAGTGAGCGCCCGCAAGGTCATCAACCGCAAGGTCCGGTACGAGACCCAGCACGCGGCGGAGGTGCACGAGGGGCACGCGTTCTTCCCCTACGCCATGTTCCACGACGTGGTCGTGAACCTGATCATCGTGCTGATGATCGTGGCCATGGCGGTGGTGTGGCACGCGACGGCCGGCCCGATCAACGCCGCCCACCCGAACGGCCAGAACGGCTGGCTCGGCGCCCTCTACGAGCAGCAGGCGAACCCGGCGGTGCAGTCGACCGAGCCGCGGCCCGAGTGGTACTTCCTGTTCCTGTTCGAGCTGCTGCGCATCTTCAAGACGCCGGCGGAGCTGATCCTGGCCACCATCATCATCCCGACCATCTGGATGGTGCTGCTGGTGGCGTGGCCGTTCCTCGACCGGGGCCGTGACCGGCGCCTCTCGCGCCGGCCCTGGGGTGTCGCCATCGGCCTCTCGGTTCCGGCCGTGCTGATCGCGCTCACCATCGCAGGTGCGATCGCGCCCGGGGCGGTGGGCGCCGGCATCGTTACCGGAGTGCCCGCCTGGGATAACTCGGCCGGTGGCAAGCTGATCGCCGGCGCGGGATGCACCAGCTGCCACGGATTCGGCAACGTTTCCGGGCCTGGCAACGGGGGTGCGATCAACCTCAAGTTCGGCACGGGGTCGGTCATGTTCGGAACCGACAAACCGAAGATCGAGGCGTGGATTGGCCATGTCGCAAACGACACGACCCACTTCATGCCCGCCTACGACAAGACGTTCAACGCCCAGCAAATCTCGCAGATCGCCGACTTCATCGTCGCCCTCAAGAACAACCAGCCGCCGTCAAGCTAGGCTGGCCGCGTGCAGGTGATGCTGGGACTGACCGGCGCGTCGGGGGCGCCCTATGCGGCGCGCGTCCTGCGGGCGCTCGTCGATGCGGGCGCCGACGTGGGCGTGGTGGCGTCCCGGGCCGGCCGCCAGGTGATCGCCCTCGAGTGCTACGGCGATCGTGAGATGGATCCTGCGGGCACGCTCGAGCGGCTCGTGGCCGACCACGGTGGATCGACCGCGAAGGTCTGGGCCGAGTCGGACTATTCCGCCCCATACGCGTCCGGCAGCGCGCACACCGACGCGGTCATCGTCTGCCCGTGCTCGATGGCGAGCGTCGGCAGCATCGCCTCGGGCATCGAGTCGAATCTGATCCATCGCGCGGCGGCCGTGCAGCTCAAGGAGGGCCGCCGGCTGGTGCTGGTGCCGCGGGAGACGCCGCTTTCGGAGATTCACCTCGAGAACCTGCTGCGCCTGAAGCGCGCGGGCGCAGCGGTGGTGCCGGCGATGCCCGGCTTCTACCGCCTGCCCGAGACCATCGCCGACCTGGTCGACTTCGTCGCCGGCCGCGTGCTGGCCGCGGCGGGCCTCGACGCGGCGCTCGTCAAGCCCTGGGGCTCGACGTGACCCTGCCTCCCGACGAGGTGCGGGCGATGTTCGACCGCATCTCCCCGGCCTATGACCGCATGAACCGGATCATGAGCCTGGGCATGGACGGCGCCTGGCGGGCGCTCGCCGTGCGCTGCACCGAGCTGCAGCCGGGCGATGCCGCGCTGGATGTGTGCTGCGGCACCGGCGACCTCGCGATCGCCCTGCGAGACTCGGTCTCCATGACCGGGCGCGTCGTCGGCCTCGACTTCTCGCAGGCGATGCTCGAGGCGGCTCGGCGCAAGAGCGCGGAGGTCGAGTGGGTGCGCGGCGATGCGCTCGCGCTGCCGTTCGGCGAGAGCGAGTTCGCCGCAGCCACCATCGGCTTCGGCATGCGCAACCTGGCCGACCACGCCCAGGGCTTCCGCGAGCTGCGCCGCGTCGTGCGGCCGGGTGGGCGGGTGGTGTGCCTGGAGCTGACCGATCCGCCGCCGTGGGCGGCCCCGTTCGCGCGCCTCTGGAC
>DATCPV010000183.1:0-1693 GCA_036569885.1 Gaiellales bacterium
TGCACAGTGCGGACGGCCGTGATCATGACGCCGACCAACCCTCCGAGCGCGACCGGGGTGAGCGCGCCGAGGGCGAGGAGCGCGCCACCGAGCGCCTCGGTCGTGCCGGCCGCGATGGCGTTCTCACGTCCCGGATAGAGACCCATCGACTCGAACGACTCCGCCGTTGCGTCCAGGCCCCTGCCGCCGAACCATCCGAACAGCTTCTGTGTGCCGTGGCCGATGAACAGAACACCGATCGTGATGCGCAGAATGGCGCGCGCAAGTTTCATGAGTCCTCCTTCGGGATACCTGCCTCCACAAGTGCCCAGGAGGTGATGCGCGGAAACCGTGCCGATCGCCTCAAGCGCCCAGCCAGGACGCCGATGATTGGGGGTAGTGCCGTGAATTCGCCGTTCCCGCCCCATGCCCCGGATTCGCCGACGACCACCGCGCCGGCCGAAAGGCGGCGCGGTCTCGTCTCGCGCCTGTGTGCGGCGGCGGCGGGGGTGCGCGGCCAGCTCGTGAGGCGGCGGCCACGAAGCGAGGCGCGCCTCGCCCGCATCCTTGACCTCTTCGAGGAGCATGTGTACGCCGGCGAGATCACGCCCGATGGCCGCTACGTCCACCACAACTCGGCGGCCACGATCGAGGGCCTCCTCGGCGGTGCGCTGCCCGCGACAGGCATTGCGGCAGGTGACTTCTGGGAGTCGCGCATCGTCCCCGAGGATCGGGCGTCGTACGAGGCGTTCAACCAGCGCATGCTGCGCGGCGAGGATGCCGATGTCACCTATCGCCTCGTCGGGCTCGACGGGGAGACGCGGGTGCTGCGCGATCGCGGCCGTCCCCGCCGGAAGGGCGACGGCGGCATGTTCGTCGACGGCATCATCTCGGACATCACCGCCCGTGAGGAGGCCGCCGTCCGCCTGGCCGAGGCGGGCCACCGGTTCACCAGCCTGCTGGACGTTGTCGGCGCCCACGTCTATCTCGCGATCGCCATGCCCGACGGCAGCCTGCAGGAGGTGTTCCAGGGGCCTGGCGGAGATCGCCTCCTGGGCGGCGCCGAGCCGGACGCCGAGATGGAGAACTGGGATGCCGCGGTGCATCCCGAGGACCGGCAGGCCTACGATGCGTTCAACAAGGCGCTCGGGCGCGGCGAGGACGCCGAGGTCATGTACCGCCTCATCGGCGCCGACGGCATCACGCGCTGGGTCCACGACCGCGCGGCCGCCAGGCCGCGCACGGACGGCACCTACGAGGTGAGCGGCATCGTCTCGGACGTGACCGAGCGGCGCCGCCTCGAGGACGACCTGCGCCGCAGCATGCACGAGATGCAACACGCCCATCTCGAGCTCGAACGTGCCCGCGCTGAGGCCGAGCTGCGGGCGGGGACCGACGAGCTCACCGGAACCTTCAACCGGCGCCACTTCGTCCAGATCGCAACGGAGGCGCTCGAGTCCGACGCCGGGCGCTGCGCCCTGCTGCTGCTCGACGCCGATCACTTCAAGCAGATCAACGACGCCTATGGCCACGCGGTGGGCGACGCGGTGCTGGTCGGCCTCGCGAACCGGCTCCGATCCGGCCTCGAGCCCGGAGACTGCCTGGCGCGCTGGGGCGGCGAGGAGTTTGCCGTGCTGCTGCGCGATGTCGGCTCCGACCGGAAGCTGACGCGGCGGGCGGAGCGCCTGCGGCGCGCCGTGAGCCGCACCCCGGT
>DATCPV010000184.1:0-2040 GCA_036569885.1 Gaiellales bacterium
CGAGATGGCCGCCCTCGTCCACGCCCACGACCGCTTCGCCGGCTTCGCCGCCAGCCTGCCGCTGAACGACGTGGACGCGAGCCTCGTGGAGCTCGACCGCGCGGTCTCCGAGCTGGGAGCGCTGGGATTCCAGATCTACTCGAACGTCAACGGCATCCCGCTCGACGACCCCCGCTTCGAGCCCCTGTTCGCCCGGGCGGAGGAGCTCGACCTGGTGATCTGGCTGCACCCCACCCGCAGCCCGGCCTGGGCCGACTACCCGGCCGAGGCGCGCTCCCTGCACGGTATCTGGTGGTCGATCGGCTGGCCGTACGAGACCGCCGCCGCGATGTGCCGGCTGGTCTACTCGGGCGTGCTCGAGGCGCACCCCGGCCTGCGCATCCTCACCCACCATGCGGGCGCGATGATCCCGTACTTCTCGGGCCGCTTCCGCGAGGTCCAGACCGAAGACCAGCGCCCGGCGCTCGAGCGCCTGCCCGCCGAGCCGCTCGACTACTTCCACCGCTTCTACGCCGACACGGCGGTCTTCGGCGCGCCGCACGCGCTGCGCTGCGCGATCGACTTCTTCGGCCCCGAACGCGTCCTCTTCGGCACCGACATGCCGCTCGGCGGCCCGGGCGTCGTGGCCGAGACGATCGCCGACGTGGAGTCGCTGGGCATCTCAGAGCCGCAGCGGCGCCAGCTCTACGAGGGCAACGCCCGCTCGCTCTTCAAACCGGGGACAGTCCCCGAACATTTCCCGTGACACATTCGTGACCGGTTCCGACCGGGGACTGTCCCCGGTTTAGGCGTGCACGAGCTCGCGCAGCGCCGAGGCGATCCGCTCGACGCTGGGAAGCGCCGCGTCCTCGAGCGACTTCGCGTACGGCACCGGCACCGCATCGGCCGCCACGAGCAGCGGCGGCGCATCGAGCAGCTCGAAGCCGCCGGCGACGCACTCACCGATCACGGCCTGGCCCCAGCTGCCGGGCGCCGGTGACTCCTGGACGCACGCCAGCCGCCCCGTCCGGGAGAGGCTTGCGATGACCGTGTCGACGTCGAGCGGCGCGATCGTGCGCGGGTCGATCACCTCGATCTCGATCTCCTCGTCCTGGAGCAGCGCGGCCGCCTCGAGCGTTCGGTGCCGCATCAGCTGCGCGGCGACCACAGTGGCGTGGCGGCCCTCGCGAACCACCTCGGCCCGCCCGATCGGGAGCGCCGCCGCGGGGTCTGAGAGCTCACCCGTGCGGGCATAGAGCGCCTTGTGCTCGAACACGATCACGGGGTCGTCATCGCGCACCGCGGCCCGAAGCAGCGTGTAGGCGTCGGCGGGCGTGGCCGGCAGGCACAGCTTGAGCCCGGGGATGTTCAGGAACCAGTTCTCGACGCACTGGGAGTGCTGCGCGCCGAAGCCGATGCTGCCGCCCGAGGCCATCCGCAGCGTCGCCGGCACCGTCGCCTGGCCGCCCGACTGGTAGCGGTACTTGGCCATCTGGTTTGCGATCTGGTCGAAGCAGACGCCCGCGAAGTCGGCGAACATGATCTCGCCGACCGGGCGCAGACCCGTCACCGCCGCACCGAGCACGCAGCCGACGATGGCCTGCTCCGAGATCGGGGTGTCGCGCACGCGCGCGGGGCCGAAGCGCTCGATCAGCCCGACGGTGGTCTTGAAGACGCCGCCGGCCGCGCCGACGTCCTCGCCGATCACGATCACGCGCGGGTCGGCCTCGAGCTCGTCGGCCAGCGCCTTGATGACCGCGTCGCGGTAGGTGACCTCGCTCACCCGGCCGCCCACACGCTCTTGAAGCGCTCGGCCGCCGCCGGCTCGGGCCAGTCCAGCGCCCGCGACGTCGCGTCGGCCACGGCCTGCCGCGCGGTGGCGCGCACCACGTCGAGCCGGTCGCGCGGCACTCGCTCGGCCCGCTGCAGGTGCTGCTCGAAGAGCGCGATCGGGTCGCGCTCGCGCCAGCGGTCTAGCTCGCCCGGCGGCCGGTAGGCGGCGGAATCGGCCCGCGAATGGCCCAGGTGCCGGTAGGTGAGCGCCTCCAGGAACGTCGGCCC
>DATCPV010000185.1:0-5227 GCA_036569885.1 Gaiellales bacterium
CGTCCGACCGCTCTGGAGCATCCGTCCGTGCCAACTCCGCCCCGCATCGCAATTCGCCGCCTCGCCGCCGCCCGCGTCATCTCGGTGACCGGATCGGAGGCCGGCTGGATCGCGCTCATGGTCGCGATCTACGCCGCAACCCACTCGACGGTGTGGATGTCGGCCTCGCTGTTCGTGAGCATCGGCGCCTCCGGCCTCTTCACGCCGCTCCTGGGCGCGCTGGGCGACCGCATCGACCGCCGGCGTGTGATGATCGCCTCCGAACTGGCGGCCGCCGGCGTGGCCGGGGTGATGGCGTTCACCCACCATCCGCTCGCGCTGATCGCGCTGGCGTTCATCAGCGCGATCGCCCAGTCGCCGTACTTCTCGGCCTCCACCGCAGCCGTGCCGAACCTGGTACCGGTCGAGGACGTCGCATGGGCCAATAGCACCATCGCGATCGGGCGCAACTCCGGTGCCCTGCTCGGGCCGTTGCTCGGCGGTGCCGTCGCCGGGCTGCTCGACCCGAGCGTCGTCTTCGGGGCAAACGCGATCTGCTTCGCGGGATCGGCTGCGATGGTCTGGACCGTCCGCGGAACGTTCGCCGACCCCGGTCGGATCGAGGCCGAGGAGCACGAGGGCCTGCGGGCCGGCTTCCGCTTCATCCTGGCCGAGCCGGTGCTGCGCCTGATCACGCTGGCCTGGATCGTTCTGCTCTTCCTGCTCGGGCCGGTGCTGGTGGCCGAGCTGCCGCTGGCGCGCTCGTTCGGCGTGGGCTCCGTCGGGTACGGCATCCTGGTCGCCTGCTGGGGCGGCGGCGCGATCGTGGGATCGTTCCTGGGCCGCAGGCTCGCAGTCTCCCACGAGCGGATGACCATGGTCGGAGGCTGTGCCGTCATCGGCGCCGGCTTCGCGGTGGTGGCGTTCGCGCCGGCGTTCGGGTTCGCGCTGGCCGGGATGGCGACGGCCGGCCTGGCCGAGGGATCCGTCTCGGTGTCCGAGCAGGGCATCCTCCAGCGCCGAACCCCCGACGCCGTGCGCTCCCGGGCGACGGCGGCGATCGAGGCGGCCAGCCTCGGCGCGTTTGCGCTCTCGTTCCCGGCGGCCGGCTTCATGATCAACCTGATCGGCGTCCGCGGCGTCTACCTGCTGGCGGGCGTCGGCTGTGCCGTCTCGGCGCTCATCCTGATTCCGGCGATGCGCGAGCTCGACCGCCTACCGGTCGGGCAGCGGCCGCAGGTGCCCGATCGCTTCGAAGTAGGCGGGTTTGGTGAAGATCGGCCCGATCAGCGCGACGGTGCCGCCGGGGCGATCGCGCTCGACCGCGAGCTGTCCGCCAACGGTGGAGTACACCCGCACTGAGCGCGAGCCGATCACGATCTGCTTGACCGGCACGAGCCGGTTTCCCAGCAGCGGCGGCGGCACGACCGGCCCGTAGTCCCATACCAGCAGCGGGCCGTAGCGCAGCTGCACCGCCACCCCAGCGTTGTAGCGGTAGAGCGTGATCGCGCCGAGCGGGTGGCCCGCGGCGCGCGGCCCGAGCCAGTAGAGCGGTGGCGAGAGCGCCCGTGCCTCGGACGGCGTCAGCCGGCGGGTGCCGAGCAGCCGCACCGGCCGGCCGGGTGCGGCCAGCTGGGCGACGACCGTCTTCGGCGGCAGAGCGAGCAGGAACGCATCGTCCGGGGCCTGGTCGCGCGCGACCGCGCCGGCGTCGCGGATGTCGATCACGGCGGCAGTTTGCACATGACCGCCCTGACGGCGCTCGCGCCACTCGATCCGCTCCGGAAGCAGCGTGCGTGCATCCACCGTCACGACCTGTGCGATCCGGACGCCGTCGCGCAGCGCTTGCACCGGCAGCGAGAAGCGGTAGGCCGGCGCGCCGGCAAACGTCACCGGGGTGGCGGCCGTCGCCGCAACCCGCTCGAGCGCCCGCCGGTACACCGTGAGCGGGTCAACCGCGCTCGCGCACCCCGTCGCCAGGGCCGCGCACGAGCCGGCGATGACCGCCGTCCCGGTGACCGGGGCGTAC
Source organism: Gaiellales bacterium (assembly GCA_036569885.1). Taxonomy (GTDB): domain Bacteria; phylum Actinomycetota; class Thermoleophilia; order Gaiellales; family JAICJC01; genus JAICJC01. Next base: position 2,009 of record DATCPV010000185.1, read on the forward strand.
CGCGTGATGCGGCTGCGCTCCACGAGCGTCTCGTCAACGACCGTGCCATCGGTGGTGCGCTGCGTGAAGCGGGCCTCACCGCGAGCAGCGTCGATCCAGCCGGTGCGGGTCGACGGGGTGAACCCTCCCGCCGGCCCCGGCACGATCCGCTCGGTCACCTCGAGCACCGATCCAGGGCCACCGAGCGCAGCCAGCGCCCTGGCCTGCACGTTCACGAGCGTCGGCGAGCCGGAGGGCGAGAGCAGGAGCAACCCGGCCGCGAGCGCCACCGCCACGCCCGTGGCGACGGCCACGGGCAGCAGCAGCCGTAGCCGCCGCACCGGGCCGGGGCGGGCCGTGGCCAGGGCGCGCTCGGTCTCGGCCTGCGACACGTCGAAACGGGCCTCTGCCGCGGCGGCCTCGAGCACCCGCACGAGCGCCTCCAGCTCGCCCGTCGGCTGGGCGCGGCCGTCGAGTGCGTCCGCGAGGCTGCGCGCGAGCAGCCGGTCGTCACAGCGGCGCATCGATGCCCTCCCGCTCCAGTGCGGTCTGCAACTCCCGGCCGGCGCGCAGCACGAGCATCTGGCACGCGCCGACGCTGCGCCCCATCACCCGCGCAACATCGGCGAAAGGGTATCCCTCGACGAGCCTCAGGTGCACCGCGATCGCATGATCGGGCGGGAGGCTCGCCAGGGCGCGCCGGATCGCCTCGCGCTCGATGACCGACGCGGCCTCGTCGCCGCTGGCGGCCGCATCGTGCACGTTGCCGGCGACCGGCTCGCGCCGGCGGGCGGTCATGCGGTCGGCCGCCATGTTGGCGGCAACCCGGTACAGCCACGCCAGCACCGGCCGCCCCCGCCATCGCAGCCCCGGCACCCGCCGCCAGGCCTCCACGAACACGTCCGCCGCGATGTCGGCAGCCTCCTCGCGCGAGCCGAGCCGGGCCGCGAGGTAGCGGACGATCTCGGCGTGATGGGCGCGAAAGAGCGCGTCGAAGTCGTGCTGCTCGCGGCGGAACCGGGCTTCACCCTGCATCCCCCCGACACGTCCTAGGCGGCCTGTGCCCGCCGCCGCGGCCGGCGCCGGACGGCGACCACCGCGGCGAGCGCCGCCAGAACCATCGCGACGGCGATCCCGATTCTGTCCGCGCTGACGCCGCCGCCCGCTCGCGGCGGCCGAAGGTCGGCGGCGATCATGCCGGCGTCGGCCGCCGTGATGCGCACCCAGGCGCCGTCGGGCACGTGCAGCAGCCGTAGCCGCGGGAAGTAGAGCGCCGACCCCCAGCCGTTCCAGGGCGTCGGGCCGGCGAGCGTGATTGCGATCAGCACCGGGTGATGGTTCCACACCGAGGCCGGCATCGCGACCGCCGGCCGGCCCAGAAGCGCCGCGAAGGCGCCGGGATGCGGGGCGGCCCGCCCGCCGACCCAGACCTTCGTGATCCGCGGACGGTACGGCGTGATCCCCGCCAACCGGGCACGGAGCAGGCCGCCCGTACGCGGCCCGAGCTGGTGGTCGGCGCCGTTGAGCTGGATGATCCCCCGACCGGGAATCAGGTAGCCCTGCAGGTCGAACATCGCCGGGCGGGTCGTCAGCCGCACGAACGGCGCGAGCCTTGGCGACGCCCCCGCCTCCCGCCCGATCGCGTGCTCGATCGCCACCCCCACGGCTCGGTCGGTGATGGTCACGCACGCCGACGGGCCGCACAGCTTGACCGACGTGACAACCCCCTTGGCCGCCGCCTGAGCGGGCCAGGCGGCGAGGACGGCGACGGCGAGCACGGCGGCGGTACGGCGATGGATCACGCCCTGCCCATCCGTTTGCGGCAGCCGAACATCACGCGACCTCGCTCCCGCCGACGTCCTGATCGCCTTCTTCCGGACGGCGGCCGAGCTCCCCGAGCGCCTGCCGGCGCTGGCTCAGCGCATCTTCCCGGCCGGGTCGCTGTGGGTCGCATGGCCGCGTCGCGCCGGCGGGCACCAGAGCGACATCACCGAGAACCTGCTGCGCGAGCACGCGCTGCCGCTGGGCATCGTCGACACCAAGGTCGCCGCGATCGACTCTGACTGGTCAGGACTCAAGTTCATGTGGCGGCGGGAGAACCGGTAGCGGCAGGCCGCCACCGGGGTCACGTCGGGGACTTGCTGAGGCAATCGGTCGCGGGCAGATGCCGGTCCTGCTTGGGCTGGTGCGGGTCCCAGGTGATGTCGGGCGGGTGACGGACAAGCTGCCAGGTATCTCCGCTCCAGCGGGTGACGATGTTCTGGTAGTAACAGCCGCCGGCCGCCCAGACGGTCCCGTCCCGGGCCGCGGCGAGGAATGCGAGTCCCTCGCGTTCGGACGCCACCGGTGCCAGCGACCACCTGCTGCCATTCCAGTGCTCGTAGATCGCGACGGGGAAGGTGTACCGCCACTCGTTGCCTGTGTGGTGCGTGAACTGGCTCTGGCCGAGCGCCCAGATGTCGGTTGGCGATATCGCGTCGACGTCGAGCAGCATCGAGTCAGTGTTCTGGTTCGGCGTGCGAGCGATCATCCAGGTGTGGCCGTTCCAATGCGCGGCGAGTGTCCTGCTGTGGCCGCCTGTCTCCTGCCCGCCAACCGCCCACGCATCGGTGGCCGAGCTCGCGGTCAAGGTGAAGTCTGGATCGCGGGTCCCGAACGGCGCGCGGATCGACCGCCAGCTGGTGCCGTCCCAGTGCCTGACGATGGGCGCGCCGGTTCGATAGATGCCGGGGCCCGCAGCCCAGACGTTGTCGGGGCCGAGGGCGACCACGTTCGCGAGGTCGTCCGCACCCGGCGCCGAGAGGTGCGTGACACGCCAACTCCGTCCGTTCCAGTGCGCAACCAATGGCCGCACCGCCGCCTCCGACTCGTGGGGGTTGGTGCCCTCGGGTACCCACCACCCGGCCGCCCAGACATCGTTCGGAGCGTCGGCCGAGATCGAATTGAACGCCCCAGGGCCCGGCACAGGCATGGCGATCACCCTCCAACCGGTGCCGTCCCAGTGCTCTACGAGCGGATGGGTCGCAACAATCTGGTCCGACGGGGCGCTGCGCGAGCCGACCGCCCAGGCATCCCGTGGTCCAAGGGCCACAACCGACGAGAGGCTCGAGTCCCCCGGGACGCTCGGGAGGGCGACCGAGCGCCAACGCCTGCCGTCCCAGTGCCAGGCGATGCTGCCGATGATCCACGCATCGCTCGACGACGATGCCGAGACATCCGAGAGCCGTGGCACCTCGTACC
>DATCPV010000186.1:0-2887 GCA_036569885.1 Gaiellales bacterium
GATCGTCCACGCGGCGTATGTGTCGGCTGTGTACGCGACCGCGTCGCTGGTCGTCGCGTGGGTGCACTTCCTCCGTCGCGACGTAACCGGTTAACCTGGGGGCTGAATTCCGGAATTCCGGCCGATAATTACCCCAAAAGGGGGAGGGCACCCCTACCCATTGAGCGGAGAATCACGGCCGTGGCAACCCCTTCAACTGACCTCCGCAGTCGCGCCGGGCTGACGATCGTGGATGGAAGATCCCCCTCCCTCTCCTCCCACGACGTTCCGGCGGGGCTGCGGATGGTCAGGGCGCTCGACCGGGCCGTGCTGGAGGCGGCACGCCGGTTTGCACTGCGGCCGATGGAGCTCTACGCGCTGCTGCTGCTGCGCTCTGAGGAACCACTCGAGACGACTCGGCTGGCGGCCCAACTGGCCGCCAGCCAGAGCCAAGCCAAGCAGATCGCCCTGCGCCTGTGCGGGCGCGGGCTCGCCGTCCGCGGCGGTGCCTTCGGGCGCACCGAGCTGACGGTCGCCGGCCGCGAGCTGGCCGATGCGGCGGCGAACGACCTCGAGCAGGCGGTGGCGGGACGGATGGCCGCCATCGACCCGGCCCTGCGTGTGCTCGGCACCGCCACGCTGGCCGATCTCACCCTTCCGACTTCCGCGTAGGTAGCGTCCCGGTTCCGGGGCGGCGTCATCGGCCGCCCCGATCAACCGTGCCATCTTCGAGGTACTCCAAACATTCCTTGGCGCCCGCGCGTCCAACATATCGAGCTCGACCCGGCGGCCCGTTTCCGAGCCGCGGCGACCGGCCGGGCCGCGATCGAGTGGGAGCGACCGGGGTCCGGCCCGGCCGCGCTCCGAGCGCATGAGCCGGCCCAGCATCGGCATCACGAGCTACTGGGCGCCGGCCGTAATGGGGGTCTGGAGGCTCGATGCGGCGTACATCGCCCAGGGGTACGTCGAGGGTGTGCGGCTGGCCGGAGGTCGCGCGCTGGTGCTCCCGCCCGACCCGCTGTGGGAGCTCGACCCTGACGATGCCCTCGACATCCTCGACGGGCTGGTCGTGGCGGGCGGCGAGGACGTCGGCCCCGACCTGTACGGCCACGACCCCCACCCGCGCACCGCGCCCAAGCAGGTGCGCCGCGACGCGGCCGAGCTGGGGCTGCTGCGCGCGGCGCTTCGCCGCGGCCTGCCCGTGCTCGGGATCTGCCGCGGGATCCAGCTCCTGAACGTCGCCCGCGGGGGGACGCTCGTGCAGCACCTCGACGACGTGATCGATCAGGCGCCCCACCGGCTCGACGACGCGACGTTCGGGCAGCACGAGATCGTCACCGTTTCCGGCACCCGCACGCGGGAGATCGTCGGCGAGCGCGCACTCGTACGCTCGCACCACCACCAGGGCATCGGCCGCGTCGGGGACGGCCTGGTGGTCTCAGCCCACGCCCACGACGGCACGGTCGAGGGGCTCGAGGTTCCGGGCGTCCGGTTCGGCATCGGCGTCCTGTGGCACCCCGAGGCCGACGTGCCCGGCTCCGGGCAGGCACTGTTCGAAGGGCTGGTATCGTCCTGCGAATGAGCACGCGGATGTGGCATCCGTTCGCCGACATGGCGGTGGTGAAGGACGCCGAGGTCGTGATCGCGCGCGGCCAGGGCGCCCGCGTGTGGGATGAGGACGGCCGCGAGTACATCGATGCCCGCGCCGGCCTCTGGTATTGCGCCGTCGGCCACGGCCGGGCAGAGCTCGCCGATGCCGCCGCCGCCCAGATGCGCCTTCTGGCCGCCTACGACACGTTCGACCGCCTGGCGAACCGGCCGGCGCTCGATCTGGCCGAGCGCGTCTCGGAGCTCGCGCCCTTCGCCGGCGGGGCCGTGTTCTTCACGAGCGGCGGATCCGAGGCGGTCGACACCGCCGCCAAGCTCGCGCGCCGCTACTGGCACGCGCTGGGGCGGCCCGAGAAGCAGATCATCGTCCACCGGCAGCACTCCTACCACGGCATGAACGCGTACGGCACAAGCCTGGCCGGGATCCCGTCGAACCGGGAGGGCTTCGGCACGCTCATCCCCGACGTCGCCTCGGTCTCGCACGAGGATCCGGCCGATCTCGCAACGTTCCTGGCCGAGCACGGCGACCGGGTCGCGGCGTTCATCGGCGAGCCGGTGATCGGCGCGGGCGGCATCCTCCACCCGCCTCCCGGCTACTGGGCCGAGGTGCAGGCGCTGTGCCGCAGCCACGACGTGCTCCTCGTCGCCGACGAGGTGATCACCGGCTTCGGCCGACTCGGCCGCTGGTTTGGGAGCGATCGGCTCGGCATCGACCCCGACCTGATCACGTGCGCGAAAGCGATCACGTCGGGGTATCTCCCGCTGGGCGCCGTGATCGCCTCGGCGCGGGTGCAGGAGCCGTTCTGGTCGCAGCCGGGCAGCCTGTTCCGGCACGGGTTCACGTATTCCGGCCACCCCACGGCGTGTGCAGTCGGCTTGGCGAACCTCGACCTGCTGGAGCGCGAGCATCTGGTCGAGCGGGTCGCCGAGCTCGAGCCCGTGCTCGCGGCCGTGTTCGAGCCGTTGCGCTCGGCCCCGCTCGTCAGAGAGGTGCGCGCCGGCCTGGGACTGCTCGCCGCCGTCGAGTTCGATGCCGATGCCAGGGCGGCCGACCCTGGCCTCGTCGACCGGATCGTGCACACGTGCCGTGACCACGGGGTGCTCACGCGCGGCCTGGCCGGACGCGGGCTGCAGATCTCGCCGCCGTACGTGATCACCGAGGCCGAGCTGCGCAGCGCGGCCGCGGGCATCGCCGCCGCGATCGACACCGTGGCAGCCGCCTCACCCGCCGCCGCCGCCGTCTAGCGGTTCGCCAATCTAGGTCGTCAACAGCCGCGTGATCCAGCTCAGCCGCTCCTGC
>DATCPV010000187.1:0-5607 GCA_036569885.1 Gaiellales bacterium
CACGGAGCCCGCCAAGCCGGGCGACGTCATCGCGATCACGATCGAGCCCGCCGGAGGCACGAAGGCGCCGACGACCAAGCCGATCGCACACCAGACCCTCTAGGCCGTCAACGCGAGAGAAACGCGACGGTCGCCGCCAGCACCGTGGCCGCCGCGACTAGCCGCCACAGCCTGGCGGGGTCGGGCAGCTGCAGAGCGGGCCGGGCCTGCCGGGGCCGGCGCTTGGCGAGCGCCCGGCGCGCCAGGCGCGTGCGGCCCACCGCCGCCTCGCGCTGGGACGTCGCGCCCAGGAGCTCATCCACCTGGAACGGCCCATGCGGGTCGCGGCCCTCGGCATGATCGACGCACTCGAACCCGGTCCGCGTCTCGGCCACCTCGCCGAGGCAGCGCGGGCACGCGTGCAGGAGCGGCTCGAACCGCTGCCAGGACTGGCGCGAAGCGGCGCGGCGATCGCCCGTGGTGGCCAGCTGGTGTGGCTGCCACGGGCCGTGCTCGCCGCACGCGCCGGCCTGCGCCGGCTTCAGGCATACGGGGCAGAGGCGGCCCCGTCCAGCCACCCCCATCACGCGGCCGCCCTCTTGGGGACGCGGACGAGGCCCCGCTGCACGAGCAGCTCGGCGATCTGGATGCCGTTCGTGGCCGCGCCCTTGCGCAGGTTGTCGGCGACGATCCACAGGCTGAGGCCGTTTCGACGCGACTCGTCGGCACGGATCCGGCCGACCAGCACGTCGTCGCCGCCGACAGCCTGCGACGGCAGCGGGTAGGCGCCCGCGGCCGGGTCGTCGACCACACGCACACCGGGTGCCCGCGCCAGGAGCTCGCGCGCCCGGTCGGCCGCGAGCGGCTCGCGCGTTTCGACCCACACCGCCTCGGAGTGACCTCGCCAGACGGGGACGCGCACGCAGGTGGCGCTGATGGCGATGCTCTGGTCGCCGAGGATCTTGTGCGTCTCGCGGACGAGCTTCGTCTCCTCGAGGGTGCTCGCGCCGTCGAAGGCGTCGCACTGCGGGAGCACGTTGAACGCGATCTGGTGGGGATACACCGAGGCGATCGCCGGTTCCCCGGCGAGCATGGTCTGCGACTGCCGCCGCAGCTCCTCGACGGCGCCGGCGCCCGTGCCGGAGACCGCCTGATACGTCGCCACGGTCACGTGGCTGAGGCCGGCGGCGTCGTGCAGCGGCTTCAGCGCGGCCACCAGCTGGATCGTCGAGCAGTTCGGGTTGGCGACGATGCCGCGATGGTTGGTGACGGCCTCCGGGTTGACCTCGGGCACGACCAACGGCACCTCGGCGTCCATCCGGAAGGCGCTCGACTTGTCGACGACCACGCAGCCGCGCGCCACCGCCTCGGGCGCAAACCGCGTCGAGGTCGATGCGCCGGCCGAGAACAGGGCCAGGTCGAAGCCCTCGAGCGCGTCTGCGGTCAGCTCCTGCACCTCGAGCTCACCGCCGGCGAAGGTCACCCGCCGCCCGGCGGAGCGGGCCGACGCAAACGCCGCCACCTCCGACGCCGGGAAGCCCCGCTCGGCCAGCACCTCGAGCACGATGGGCCCGACGGCGCCGGTGGCGCCGACAACCGCCACGCGTAAGCTAGACACCGACGGCTCCATCGGCCGCGACCGCCAGCTCGGCCTGGAACGCGTCGTGTAGGGCCGCGACCGCCTCGCCGACACGGGTGCGGTCGATCACGCACGACACCTTGATCGGTGATGTCGCGATCATGCGCACGTTGATGCGGTGGTCGGCGAGCACCTGGAACATCCGCGCCGCCACGCCGGGGTTGCTCTTCATCCCGGCGCCGACCATGCTGACCTTGGCGGCCTCGCGGTCGACCCGCCAGTGCAGGCCGAGGTCGTGGCACAGGCCCTCGATCGTGTCGGTCATCAGCTCGAGGTCGTCCATCGGCACCGAGAAGGTGATGTCAGCGTCCCCGTGGGTGACCGCGTTTTGGATGATCGTGTCCACGTTGATGTGGGCGCCGGCGACCGCGTTGAAGATGCTGGCGGCCGTGCCGGGCTTGTCGGGGACGTCCGTCAGTGTCACGTAGGCCTCGTCGGTGGTGTGCGTGATCCCCGAGATGATCGCGTCCTCCATGCCTGCATCTTCGCGGATCCAGGTGCCGTTTGCGTCGGAGAACGTCGACCGCACATGGATCGGGACGCTGTGGTTGCGGCCGAACTCGACCGCCCGCAGCTGGACCACGCGCGCCCCCGCGCCGGCCAGCTCGAGCATCTCCATCGGCGAGACGGCCCGCAGCAGCCGGGCATCCTCGACGATGCGGGGGTCGGCGGTGAAGACGCCGTCCACGTCGGTGTAGATCTCGCAGTCGCCGTCCAGCGCCGCCGCCAGCGCCACGGCGGTCGTGTCCGATCCGCCTCTGCCGAGGGTGGTGACGTCGTAGGCCGTGGAGACGCCCTGGAAGCCGGCCACGAGCACGATGTCGCCGCGATCGAGCGCCTCCGAGATCCGCCGCGGCCGGATCTCGACGATCTTGGCCTTGGTGTGCACGGTGTCGGTCACGATGCCCGCCTGTGACCCGGTCAGCGAGACGGCCTGGTGGCCGAGGTCGGTGATGGCCATGGCGCACAGCGCGGCGGTGATCCGCTCGCCCGTCGAGAGCAGCATGTCCATCTCGCGCGGGTGCGGGCGGGGCGAGACCTGCTCGGCGAGCTCGACCAACTGGTCGGTGGTGTGCCCCATCGCCGAGACCACCCCGACCACGCGCCGTCCGGCCAGGTGAGCCGCCACCAGCCGCGCCGCGACGCGGCGGATCTTGTCGGCGTCGGCGACCGATGTGCCGCCGAACTTCATGACCAGCACCCGGCCGGGCGCGGCCTGGGATTCGGGCTGGGCCATCAGGCCATGGTATCGAGGATGGCGGCGATATCCGCCGCAGTCGTGCGCGGGTTGAGCACGCAGATGCGGGTCACCGTCTCGCCGGCCACCTCGGTGGGGGTGACCACGCCGAGCCCGTCCGCGAGCAGGCTCGCACTCCAGCGACGGTAGTCGTCGGGCTCCCATCCGACCCGGCGCATGCACAGCACCGAGAGGTCGGGCTCGTTCACGAGCTCGAGGTACGGCCGCCCGTCGATGTCGGCCCGAGCCTTCCGGGTGACCGCCAGAGTCTGCTCGACGGCCTCGGTGTATGCCCGTGTGCCGTGCGTTGCAAGCGAGAACCAGAACGGGAGCCCGCGGGCGCGTCGGGTGAGCTGGATCGCGTAGTCGGACGGGTTCCAGTCGCCGGCCACGCGGGTGCGGGCGGCGTCGATGTAGCCGGCGTGCTGCGTGTGCGCCGGGCGGGCGAGCTCCGGGCGCCGGTAGAGCAGCGCGCAGGAGTCGATCGGGGCGTACAGCCACTTGTGCGGGTCGATGATCAGCGAGTCGCACGCTTCGATCCCGGCGAACTTCGCCCGCACCGAGGGCGCCGCGAGCGCCGCCCCGCCGTAGGCGCCGTCGACGTGCATCCAGAGCCCGCGCGTGGCGCACACCTCCGCGATGCCCGCCAGGTCGTCGATGATGCCCAGGTTGGTGGTGCCCGCGCTCGCGACGACCCCGAACACGCCCTCACCGCCGTCGCGCCGGAGCGCATCCTCGAGCGCGGCGCCGGTGAGGCGGCCGCGCGCGTCCTCCGCCACTCCCAGCAGCCCGGCGTCCATCACGCTGGCGGCCGCCACAATCGACGCGTGCGCCTGATCGGTGGCGGCCAGCCGCAGCCGGCCCGGCGGGCGCTCGTTGCGCCCGGCCAGGTACGCGTGCCGGGCGGTGACGAGAGCCGAGAGGTTGCCGACGGTGCCGCCCTGGACGAAGCAGCCACCGGCCGTGTCGGGCAGGCCGGCGAGATCGGCCAGCCAGCGCAGCGCCTGGTTCTCGGCATAGACCGCCCCAGCGCCGCCGCGCCAGCTGCCCGCGTACATCGTCGAGGCGGTCACGACCATGTCGAAGAGCTTGGCCGCGTGGGTCGGCGCGGTGGGGATGAACGCCAGGAAGCGCGGGTTCTCGACGGAGGTCGTCGAGGTTGCGAGCTCGGCCCGGAAGAGGTCGAGCACGGCCTCGCCGCCCAGCCCCTCGGCCGTGATCGTGTCGCCAACCGCGGCGGTCAGGTCGTCCGGTGTGCGCGGCCCCTCGAGCGGCGGCGTCTCGACCCGCATGCAGTCGGCGACGTATGCCAGCGCCGCCGCGACCAGCCGCTCGCTCTCGGCCGTCACGCGATGCATCCCCGCGGGGTCGGTCACATCTCCCTCCGTCCGGCCAGCGCTCGTCCCAGGGTGACCTCGTCGGCGTACTCCAGGTCGCCGCCCACAGGCAGGCCGCTTGCGAGCCGCGTGATCCGGGTGCGGCCACGCAGGCGGTCGGCCAGATAGGCCGCGGTCGCCTCGCCGGTCATGGTCGGGTTCGTCGCCAGCAGCACCTCGACGATGTCCCCGGCCTCGACCCGCGCGACCAGCTCAGCGATGCGCAGGTGCTCCGGATCGACGCCGTCGATCGGCGAGAGCGCCCCGCCCAGGACGTGGTAGAGGCCGCGGTACTCGTGCGTCCGCTCGAGAGCGACGAGGTCGGATGGATCCTCGACGACGCAGACCAGCGTCCGGTCGCGGCGGGTGTCGGCGCAGATCGTGCACAACGGCCCCTCCGAGAGGTTGCCGCACTCGGTGCACGCCCCGATCCGCTCCTTCACCTCGCGGATCGCCTCCGCCAGCGCGAGGGCGTCGGCCTCGGAGGCCTTGAGCAGGTGGAAGGCCAGCCGCTGGGCCGTGCGCCGGCCGACGCCGGGCAGGCGCGCGAGCTGGACGATCAGGTTGTCGACCGACGGGGCGTACACAGGGCTCGGGCGACCTACATGCCGGGCAGGCCGAGCCCGCCCAGTCCGCCGAGCTGGCCCATCATCTTCTGCTGCTGCAGCGCCTGGGCGGCCACGATCGCCCCGTTCACGGCCGAGATCAGCAGGTCCTGGAGCATCTCCGGGTCGTCGGGGTCGATCGCCTCGGGCTTGATCGTGATCTCGGCGATCTCGAGCGATCCGGACGCCTTCACCGTCACGGCGCCGCCACCGGCGCTGTGCTCGACGTAGCTCGTCTTCAGCTCCTCCTGCGCCTTCTCCATCTGCTGCTGCATCTGGCCCAGCTGGGCCATCATCTTCTGGGGGTCGATCTTGGTCATGTGCGCTCCTCGATCTCGCGGGCGTCGAACTTCTCCTTCAGCTCCGTGAGTAGGTCGTTCTCGTCCACAGCGTCCGGCTCGGCCGCTGCCGCCGCGGGTTGCGGGTCGGCGCCTGCGGCCGCCACCTCGAGGCGCACCCGCACGGGCGTGCCGACGGCCTGGCCGAGCACCGACTCGAGCAGCTCGCGGTTGGACGCAGAATCGGCCGTCCGCAGCGCGAACTGGTGGGTGCTGGGGAAGGCGAGGACGACCTCGCCGTCGGCCAGCGAGCGTGGGCTCGCAAGCTGCATCAGCGATTGCAGCGGGGGCGACCTGCGGCCGATCTCGGGCACGATGGCGTCGCTCCAGCTGGCGGCGAGCTGCTCGAGGCCGGGCGCGGCTGCGGCCGGAGGAGGTGGCGGTGGTGACGCGGCCTCCGCGGCCGGTGCGGGCTCGGTGACCGGTGCCGGCG
>DATCPV010000188.1:0-3575 GCA_036569885.1 Gaiellales bacterium
GCCTACAACGCAATCACGGCGCCCAAGCGCATGATCGAGTACGTCTACTGCGAGCACGACCAGCCGGGATACCACGTCGAGGACGAGCTCGAGGAGTTCACCCAGATGCTCGGCTGATCAGCCGGATGCAGCCGGACGCAGCTGGACGACCCGGCCGTTGCCGCGATGGGGGTGCCGTCCCAGGGCCGCGCCGGACCCCGTGACCCACTGGGCCTGCGGCCGGCCGAGCAGGTACCCCTGGCCCATGGCCGCTCCCAACTCGGTGACGAGGTTCAACTCCGCCAGGGTCTCGACCCCCTCGGCGCAGATCAGCGCACCGGTGTCGTTTGCGAAGCCGACAAACGCCTTGATGACCGCGGCCTTCGTCGCCTCGGTGTTGACGCTGCGGACCAGGCTGCGGTCGAGCTTTACGACGTCAGGCCGCACCCGAACGAGCTGGGCAAAACCGGCGTAGCCCGCCCCCGCGTCGTCGACGGCGATGCGGGCCCCCCGGACGCGCATGTCCTGGAGCGCCAGCTCGAGCTCGGGGCCCTCCGCGACGAGTGCATTCTCGGTGATCTCGAATGTGAAGCCCGAGAGATCGTCCGGGAGCCCGAGCCGGTCGCGGCCCGCGAGCAAAACCTCGGGACTGATGTTGAGCGAGACCGACACGCCCGGGGGCCGACTGGGGACGCGTATGGCCGCGCGCACGGCCGCCGCCTCAAGCTCCACGGCGAACCCGTGCCGCCGAGCGAGATCGAACCATTCCTGCGTCGTGCGACCGGCATCGAGGGGAAACCGGCTGAGGGCTTCATACTCGACGATCTCCCGGGTGCGGAGATCGAAGATCGGCTGGAACACCGGCCCGATCGCTTCGGGCGTATCGATCACGGCCCGCAACTCGGCGCGCTCGACGTCGGCCGTGCTCCGGCGGGTCTCGAGCTGGGCGGCATACCGCCGTGTCGCGACGTGCTCCGGCTTCGCGGTGATCAGCGCCAGGTCGGCCCGGCGCAGCAGCTCGTCGGCCGAAACCCGGTTCTCCCAGGTCGACACCCGTATGGTCGCAGTCGGCGACGGCGAGACTGTGCGCTCGCACGCGGCGTGGATCTCGACTCCCATGCTGTCGATGTCAACCACCCGGGTGACGAGCACCGCGAACTCGTCTCCGCCGACCCGGTAGGCGACGGCGGCATACATGGTCGCGACGGCCTCCAACGTGCCGGCGAGCTTGACCAAGAGCTCGTCGCCGGCCTTGTGCCCGAACGCGTCGTTCGTCGCCTTGAGGTCGTCCAGATCCACCAGAAGCAGGTGCCGCGCCCGGTGCTCGGAGATCGCAAGCCGCAGATCCTCGTGGAAGCTGCGGTGGTTTCGCAGGCCCGTGAGGCTGTCTCGCAGCGCAGCGGTCAACAACCGCTCGACCTCACGACGGTGAGCGTCGGCAAGCCGCCGCCGCAGCCGCATCATCCGCAGGGCGGCCATCGCCACGGCGGCGCCGAGAGCAGCGGTGATGACGGCGACGACGCTCAGGCGACCGCTTGCACGGCGGGACGCGGCCGTGCTGGTGGCGGCGGACACGGTGTAGGTCGAGACCTCACGCTGAATCAGCCTTCGCATCCCGTCGATGGGGATGCGCACCGCGTGCTCCTCGACGGCCACCACATCGGTTGCACGCGCGCCCTCGACGGCCCGCCGCAGTCGATCGATCCCGGTGCCGACGCGGACGGCGTCGCCGGCCAGAAGCGCGGCCGAAGACCGCGCCCCCGGGTCGGCCGGATGTGTCCGCAGAGACGCGATGGCGGCGCCCAGCCGTCCGCGGGCGGCCTGCAGCGCGCGGGCCGTCCCGGTCCCCGGCCGAAGCACATACGTCGTCGCCGCGGCCTGAACGCCCTCAAGCGTCGCGGACGCATGGTCGAACCGCCCGACCTGCGCGGTGGCGGCGTGGGTTCGCTGCTCCGCTCTGGCGGAAGCCACGATGGTCGACCAGGCAAAGCCCGACAGGCAGACCATCGCCACGATGGTCCCGACCACCCCGGCGAGCGACACCAGCTCGCGCGCGCGGCCGGTCACGACGGGCCGGGTGGAACGCGGCATCAGTGCGCGTAGTAGCCGATGCTGACGGAATCCACCTGTGTCGTCCCGCCGGACACCGTCACCGTGACCCGGATGGAGGAGCTGGAGGCCTTGAGGACGCTGCTCAGCTTCGCCGAGCCCCACGCGTCGACCCCGATCCTGGCGTGCCCGTACACATTGTGCGTGCCCGAGAACAGATACGTGAGCGATGCCTTGTGACCCGACGGGCACCTGACCCGCAGCGAGCCCGCATGGGAGCCCGCGCGAGCGGAGCACGCGCCCATGACGCGCGAGGCGGCGTCGTGCCCTGCTTCATCTGTGAGTGCCACTGGCAGTCGGCAAGCGCGGGGCTGGCCGCGAGCGCCAATCCAACTATGGCCATGAGGATCGATCGTCGGAACATGGGAAGCGCACCTCGAGCGCGCAGAGGGGTCAGCGCTCATCATGGCGCACGTCCGGCCGCACAAACACCCCCTCAAAGAGGGAGCTCGCCCTCCCTCATACGGCCGCGTCCAATCCGGCCTCCAGGTAGGCCTGCCGGGCATCGGCATCGCGCTCTGAGCGCAGATACCGGCTCCAGGCCCGCCGCTCGTGGCAGACGGCGCCCAGCTCCCAGACACAGAAGGCCGGACGATGCCCACCCGCGGCCGGCCACGGCGCAAACGCGGCATCGGCGGCGCCGTTCTTGGCCCACACCGTCTCCCACAGTTCGTTGTCGTTGCGCCACGTGCACGTGATCAGGAAATAGAAGTCGGTGCCGCAGCGGTGCAGGATGACGAATCCAAGGTCGTCCGCGAGCGGCACCGTCCTGGCCGCACATGCGGCCCAGAGGTCGGTGCGCGCGAGCGACCGGATCGCGGCCGGCACCGGTTCGTCAGCGGGGGCGATGTCGTACCACTTCAGCACCGCGCCCTCGACGGAGAGCCCCGGCCGGGAGCGGACGCGCTTCTCGATGTGCCGGTACTCCTGCCTGACGTGACCGGACCCTGCAATGGCGCTCATGCCGTACCCCCGTGTGTCGAATGCCTATCGCCTGCCACGCTACCGGTCAAATAGGGCGGAATTCGCCCTCTATGTGTGATTGACTCAGGTGGTGCTCACGACCACCGCCCGCCTGCTCGAGCTCCTCGAGCTCCTGCAAACCCAGCCGGCCGTCACCTGTCGCGAGATTGCCGACCGGCTCGGGATCGATGCCCGCACGGTCCGCCGCGACATCACCGCGCTGCGCGACCTCGGCATCCCGGTGGCCGGCCAGCGCGGCGCCGGCGGCGGCTATGCGATGCGGCCGGGGTTCCGCCTGCCCCCGCTGATGCTGAACGACGACGAGGCCGTCGCCGTCGCCCTGGGCGTTGTGGCGGCCGGGCGGCTGGGCCTGGCGGGCACGCCGGCGTCCGTCGAGAGCGCCCGGGCCAAGATCCACCGAGCGCTCCCCGACGCGCTGCGCCGCCGGGTCGAGGCACTCGACACCGCCCTCGACTTCACGGCAGGTGCGACGACGACCTTCCCCGTGGCCGGCGACACGGCCC
>DATCPV010000189.1:0-7602 GCA_036569885.1 Gaiellales bacterium
GCTGCGGAGCGACCGCCACCCCTGGACGATGACCCCGGACGGCGACTTCGCCATCGGTGCGGTCGGCGCGGTCACGATCGCCGCCGGCTGCTCGGGCCACGCCTTCAAGTTCGGCCCCGCGCTGGGCGAGCTGATCGCCGACACGAGCGACGGAAACCCACGGCCTGCCGCCGCGATGTTCGCCCTCGATCGCGCCGCGCTGTCGCGACCGGCGCCGGCCCCCTCGACGCCCATCAACCGCTGAGGCCGGCGCCGGAGGCTCTCGTCAGGGACCCCAGTTGGTCCCGGCTCCGACCAGGGCTGACAGCCCGATCGTGATCGCAAGGGCGATCGTCGGTCGCAAGAAGCGGTGCACGGCTCACCTCCTCCACAGCGTTGCCATTTGGCAACACTATGCAGAAGGCCGCAGCGAGAGTCAAGGGCGTAATGCCACTTGGCAACGTGCGGTACGATGGGACGTCAGGATGGGCCGTCCCAAACCAGCTCACATCACCGATCCACGCGCATTCGGGGCCCGTGTCCGGAAGGCGCGCACCGAGAGCGGGCTGTCACTGCGGGAGCTCTCGATCCCGGGCTGCTCCGCGTCCTATGTCTCCCGGGTGGAAGCCGGGCTGCGGGTGCCGTCGCCGGCCGTCGTCGTCGCGCTGGCAACACGGCTCGGCGTCGATCCCGAGGATCTGCTGGGCCGCTCCATGGGACATGGCATCGACGCAACCCGCATCGCCGCCGCGGATATCGCCGCGCGCTTCGGCGATCCCTCCGCCCGCGCCCAGCTCGACGCTCTGCTCGAGGAGGCACAGGCCGACGGCGACCAGCGCGCGACGAGCCAGATCCTCGAGTCACTCGGCCTGCTCGAGCTCGAGGAACGACACGACGAGCGTGCCGTCGACCTGCTCAAGCAGGCGCTCGAGGTCGACATCCCAACGGGGCCGCGCGCCCGTCCCGCGCTGCACCGGGCGCTGGGACGCGCCTACGCCGGCATCGGCGACCTGCCCCGGTCAATCACCGTGCTCTCGGCCGCGCTCGAGGACGCCGCCGCCGATCCACCCGACCCCACGCTCATGACCCTGTTCGGCACCTACCTCGCCAATGCCCATGCCGACTCGGGCCGCTTCGGCGACGCCGAGGCCGTCCTCGCCCGAGTGCTCAGACATGAGGCCGACCTCGCCCCCGGCAATATCGTCCGCCTCGACTGGGCGATCGCCCGCACCTACCTCGAGGAGGGCAAGCTCGGAATCGCCGAGACCTATATTCGCCGCATCCTGACACGCATCGACGCCTCCGACCACGACGGCATCGTCGGACAGGCCCACCTCCTGCTCGCCCGCATCCTCGCCGACCAGGGACGGCTCGACGAGGCCACCCACCACCTCGAGGAAACCGACCGACTCCTCACCGCCACGGCGGCCGTCGAGCTCGTCGCCCTGTCGCTCGACCGTGCGCGCATCGCCCTCGCCCGGGGCGACGTCGACGAAGCCGAAAGCCGCCTCCGGCAGGCCCTCGACCAGACCGGGACGACCGAGCCCGGCCACGCCGGGACCGCATACAGCCTGCTCGCCGAGGTCGAACTCGCCAGGGGGCACCTCGACGAGGCCAGATTTCTGTGCCGGCAAGCGATCGACCACATGACCGGCCACCTGGCCCCGCTCTACCTCGACCGCGCCTGGAACACCCTCGCAGAGGTCGAGGAGCGCGCCGGCAACCTCCCCGCCGCGCTCGCGGCCCTCAAGTCCCGCAGCACGTACACCCGCGCCCACTGACCTCGCCGCGCCGAGCGCCCGGCGTTCGCGTAGAGTGGCGTGGTCAAGACAGAGGAGGAGCGATGGCAGTAGGAATCAGGCTCAAGCTCGACGGCGGGACGGCCGAGCAGTTTGACCGGCTGAACGAGGAGATCGACCCGGAGGGCAACCCTCCCGACGGCCTGCTTTTTCACGCCTCCGGCCCGGTGGAGGGTGGCTGGGGGGTGCTGGACTTCTGGGAGTCGCGCGCGCAATTCGACCGCTTCGCGGAAGAGCGCATCGGACCCGCGATGGCCGCGATCGGTGCGACCGGCCCGCTACCCGAGGTGCACGAGTTTCCCGTGCACGAGCACTTCCCGCGCTAACCGTCTTCGGCGGCGTCGAGGATGACCTCCTCGAGCTCAAAGCTCCCGTGTGCCTCCCCGACGTGGCGGTTTACCGCGGCGACCAGCTGCGCGTCGTCCGCGGCGGTGATGACCTCGTCGCAGCCGGCCTCGAGGCAGCGCCACGCCCTGGCCACGCCTATCCCGCCTCCACGCCGACGACGAAGTCGATGTCGGGGTCGAGGATCTGCTCGATCAGCGTCTCGTCGGGTGTGATGCCCATCTCGCGTCAGCGGTTGCGGTAGTGGCGCACCTTCATCGTCTGGTACTTCTGCAGGTCGAGGCCCGGCACCGCCTTCTGGTACTCGACCAGCCCCACCAGGTTCCCGCGATACTCGTCGAACACCTCGTGTACGAGGGCCTCGAGCGCGGGGGTCTTCTCGATCAGGATCCGGGACGCGGCCGTGCCGAAGGTGATGTGCCGGCCCTCGTCGGCCAGGATCCGGCGGAAGCCCTCGCGCAGGGCCGGAAACGCGTCCCACATGAGCGTCGTATCGATCACGATCTCGTATGAGGGCATCGTCAGCACGCCCTCGGCAAACGCGTTGTAGGCGGCCGAGAACCGCACGAACGCCGCTTCGACCTGCGACTCGTCCCCACCGGCAACCGCCTCCATCAAGAGGCCCCCGTAGCGCGGCAGCGCCTCGTGCAGCACGTCCTTGACCTTGAACCTGCCGGTGGGGTCGACGGTGGCGGAGCGCACCAGGAAGTGGGCCGCGACCTCGTCGGGCTCGAGCACGCCGACCACCCGGTCGTGCCACAGCATGAAGAACTCGGAGTGCTTGGCCTCCTCCATCAAGAACGTCGAGAGGAACATCGTCCAGTCGTAGCGACGCAGCGCGTGGGCGGCGGCGAGCATCGGCACGAGCTCGTCGGTCACGGCTTGCTCGCCCGCGAGGAAGCGCACCGTCACCCCGAGCAGACCGCGGCGCTGCACCTCGTCGATGCGCTGCCAGTCGCGGGCATCCTGGGTGTAGTCGAGATCCTTCGGATTCCAGACACCCCGGATCGCTTTCTCGTACTTGCGGTAGATCGGCCCGCCGACCATCTCGCGCGTGAAGTGAAACTTCTCGCTACTGGACATTGGCGGCCCAAGCTTAGGCCCAATCAAGCGCCGATAGGGTCTTCGAGTTGGCGCACCACCGCCCCCGACCCCGCAACAGGCGTCACGAGCTGCTGCGCCGAAGACTCACGGCCGCGATCGTCGCGGCCGCCGTGCTCGTCGTCCTCCTCGGCATCGTCGACAAGCAGTTGGGCGGCGGCCACACACCGGCACGCGCGACCGGCGTGCCCACGCACGGCGGACAGTCGGCCAGCACCGCCACACCGGCAGAGGCGGCCTCGAAGACCGCGCGATCGGCGCCGCACCTCGTCGCGTCCACGATCGGCGTCCTGCCGGCGCCGTTGCAGGATGCGGCGGTGGCCGCGCTCGGAAACCAGGTGTACGCATTCGGCGGCCTGACCGCGACGCTGGCATCGTCCGGGACCGTCAGCCGGATCTCGGCCGCCGCCGTCACCGCCCTTCCACCGCTGCCGACACCGGTGCACGATGCCTCCGCGGCGGCCCTCGGGGGAAGGCTCTACGTACTCGGCGGCGGCCAGGCCGTCAGCTATTCCGGCATCGGCCGGTACGACCCCGGCTCCGGGGGGACGCGGCTCGTCGGCGCGCTGCCCACTCCGCTCTCCGACCTCTCGACAGCAACGATCGGCTCGACCACATACGTCGTCGGCGGCTTCACCGGCACGGTCTTTTCAAACCGCATACTGGCCTATGCCGGCGGGCGGTCGGCACGGGTCGCCGGCCATGTGCCCCAGGGCCTGCGGTATGCCGCAGTCGCGGCCGTCGGGGGTAGGCTCGTGATAGCCGGCGGCCGCACGCAGGCCGGCGCCACCGATGCGGTGCTGAGCTTCGACCCGGTGAACGGTCGCACGACCCGGATCGGTCGCCTGCCCCAGCCGCTCATGCACGCCTCGGCGGGAGCGATCGGCGAGACCGCCTACATCGTCGGCGGGCAGACCGCCGCCGGCACACCCACGAGCTGGGTGCTCGCGATCGACCCCGCGGGCCACGTGCACCGCGCGCTCCATCTCGCCCGTCCGCTCTCCGACGCGGGCGTGGCGACAACGCCGGCCGGCCTCGTGGTGGTTGGCGGATGGGACGGGCGGGCGCCGGTGGACAGGGTGTGGCTCCTACATGCGCGCACGTTCAGGTCGCCGCCGCGGCAGGAACCGGCCTCGGCGCACCGGCCGCCCGCGATTTTCCGGGGGCCGCTTCCGGGAGACCTCCTGATCGCCGATCGCGGGAACAACCGCATGCTGATCGTGAATCCCGTCCACAGGATCCTGTGGACCTTCCCCAACCGGCCCGGTCAGATGCACCTGTACTTCGACGACGACACGTTCTTCACGCCCGGCGGACGACGGATCATCTCGAACCAGGAGGAGAACCACCAGATCGTCGAGATCTCCTACCCCAGCGGAAAGCTGATCTGGAGTTACGGCCACCCCGGCGTCGCCGGCTCCTCGCCCGGGTACCTCAACACGCCCGACGACGCCTACGCGCTGCCCCACCATCTCGTGATCGTCGCCGACGCGTACAACTGCCGGGTGCTCGAGCTGCGCGGCGACCGGATCGTGCGCAGCATCGGCCAGGCCGGGCACTGCACGCACGATCCGCCCCGGTACCTGGGCTCGGTCAACGGCGACACGCCGCTTCCGAACCACGACATCCTGGTGTCGGAGATCAACGGCTCCTACCTCGACGAGTTCACCCTCTCGGGGCGGCTGGTGCGCGTCTACAAGGCGCCCGTCACCTACCCGTCCGACCCGCAGCTCACGCTCCGGGGCAACATCCTGCTGGCCGACTACACGAGCCCCGGCGCGGTCGTGATCCTGAGCCGGCGGACGGGCAGGCTGCTGTGGCGCTACCGCGTGACCTCGGGGCCAGGCATGCTCGATCACCCAAGCCTCGCGGCGATGCTTCCGAACGGCATGATCGCGCTCAACGACGACTACAACCAGCGCGTGGTCATCATCAACCCGCGCACGAAGAAGATCGTGTGGGAGTACGGGCACCTCGGCCGTCCGGGCACGGCGCCCGGATACCTCAACACGCCCGACGGGTTCCAGTTCATCCCGGTGACCGCGTCGGGACGGCCGGACCCTGCGCGCATCCTGGGCTCACGGCGATCGCGATGAAACGCCGATGAGACACCGATGAGACGCACATGAACGGCACGCATCATTCGACGAGATGCAGGACTCCCTGGAACAGCTGCGCGATGCCGCGGCGGCATACGGCGATCACTTCGGCGACACGCGGCTGCTCCCCCTCGCCGTCGCGCTCCTGCTGCACCTTCTGAGCCTGCTCGTGCGGGCGGGCGTTTGGCGCGGCATCCTTCAAGCAGCGTTCCCCGACCGGCGCGTCGCCCTCCGCTCGGCGGTGTGGTCGTACCTGGCCGGCGTCGGGGGAAACGCGATCGCTCCCTTCCGCGGCGGCGACGTGCTGCGTATCTTCACAATCCGCCGGGAGCTTGGAGACGTCTCGGTCACGACGATCGTCTCGACGCTCGTGGCCGAGACGGCCTTCGGCGTAATCGTGGTCGGGCTGATGGTGGCTGCGACGGTCGGACTGGGGTGGCTGCCGCCGATCGTGCACCTCCCCGACGCCAAGGCGTTCGAGTTCTCGTTCTACGCGCGGCATGCGGGCCTGGTCGCCATCGCGCTGGCCGCGCTCCTCATTGCCGTGTTCGCCGCCGCGGAATGGGCGATGCACCACCTGCGCGGATTCTGGCTGCGCTTTACCGCCGGGATGCGCATCCTCCGCTCGCCCGGCCGCTTCGCGCGCGCGGTCGCGGCGCCTCAGCTCGTCGACTGGGCGCTGCGGGTCGGCACCGCGTTCGCCATGCTCGCCGCCTTCGGCATCCCTCCGGGGGTGCGCTACGCCGTCCTCGCGGTCGTGATCGACTCGGTCTCGACCGCGCTTCCCGTCACGCCGGGCGGCATCGGTGCGCAGCAGGGGCTGCTGGTGTTCGCCCTCGCCGGGGTGGCGACATCCGGCCAGGTGCTCGCGTACTCGATCGGCGCCCAGGCGGTCATCATGGCCTTCAACGTGCTACTCGGCCTGGTCGCGACCTTCGTGCTCTTCGGACACATGCGCATGAGCGCCGTGAGGCGCGAGGCGCATGCCTGGCCCGGGCTCGACCGGCGGTAGCTCCGCCCGGTCGGTCTCGGCGACCCAGCGCGGGAAGTGGTGCTCGGCCCAGTCGCGATTCACGGTGCCCAGTGTCATGCCCCGCAAGGCGTGGCGCGTGGAGGGATTCACGACCGCCATGAAGATGTGCGCGACGATCAGGGCGGTCGTGAGGAACGCGAACGGTCCGTGCAGATGCCCGAACGCCGAGCGGCCGACCACCAGCAGATAGATACCGGTTGCATACAGCCCGGTGAGGCCGAGCAGCGCCAGGCGCGCATTGAGCTTCTGGCCGCCGTTGAAGCGGCCGACCGGAGGCGCCGGGCGGCGCGAGAGGATCCGGCCCGGCGCGAGCCACGCTCGATCGCTGGCGTCCAGGTGGCTCAACTGACCGGCGGTTGTGCGCAGGGCGCCGCGATTCCCGAACAGCACCAACCCCGCCAGGCCGGCGACCAAGACGACCGCCGCACCGACGTGAACATCCAGGGCGGGAGTCGTCCACGTCCAGCGGTGCGGCACCTGGCCGCCGCTGAACAGCATCACCCCGAACGCCGCCGCGACGAGCCAATGCGCGGCCCGCTCGGTCTTCGAGAACCGGCGCAATCGCGCGATGACCTTTCGCTCCATACTCACATGGTCGGCGTAAGCCTTGAGAGAAGCGAGAGAATTGTTGCAACCCGATTGGCTCGGGCTACCTGCCGTGGCAGCGCTTGAACTTCTTGCCCGACCCGCACGGGCACGGGTCGTTGCGCCCCGTCCTGCCGCCGCCGAGCACGTTGCCGAGCTCGGGCAGGTCGTGCGGGACCGTTTCGATCTGGCCGATGTCGCGGGCGGCCCGGATCTCCTCGAGGTCGCGCACATCGTCGTGATCGAGCGTCAGGACGAGCTCGACCGCCTCGGGCGGCCGCCCATCGAGCAGGCCGAGGTCGTCGAGCACCCGGTACGCCCGCTCCTCGTCGAGCTCGCTCTGGTCGGGGAGGTCGATCCGCGACGGGCACACCAGGGCGAATCGATCCCAGCGCTCGCGATCCTCGTCGTTCGGCCCGCGCTCGAGGCGCTTGCGGAACGCGCGCCGCTCGGCCGAGCCGTCGTCGCGCGCGGTGAGCGCGTCGATCAGCTCGAACGGAAGCCACGCCGACCAGCCGGAGTCGATCAGGTTCGCCACGCCGGAAGACTACGCCTGCGAACATGCGGCGATGGACGACCTCCTCGCCATCCGGCCCGCGCTGCTCGAGCTGCACCGGGAGCTGCTGGCGGCCGAGCGCACCGACATGGAGCGGTTCCAGGG
>DATCPV010000190.1:0-3197 GCA_036569885.1 Gaiellales bacterium
CCCCTTCATCTCGCGCGGAGCGAGCCAGTTGTTGGTGGGGCCGGCCTCGGTCTTCGAGACCGAGCAGATGAACGTCCGGTCCTCGACCCGGGCGACGTCGCCGGGATCGGATCGGCACAGGTAGGAGCCCGGCCGCAGCTCGTCGTTCAGGCGGATAAACGTCCCGCCCGCGACCATCTGCTCGCACAGCGCGTCGTACTCCTCCTGCGACCCGTCGCACCAGTGAACCCGCTCCGGCATGCACATCGCCGCCACACCGTCCACCCAGTCGATCAGATCCTGGTTTCTGACCTCGGCCTCCACTGCCACCATCGTCAATTCCTCCCTCTGGAGCAGGTCAGCCTATCGCGCAGACTCCCCGGCCGGGGGCGAGTAGGGTGGTCGGGTGCGCGAGCGCGACCGCATCGCCTGGGCATTCGTCTCCCTGCGCGTCTTCATGGGCGTGCTGTGGCTTGCCAACCTCTCGTGGAAGCTCCCGCCGGACTTCGGGCGCGACCAGCCCCGCGGCCTGCTCTACTCGTTTCACCAGAGCGAGCGCTACGCGGTGGTCGAGCCGCTGCGGCGGTTGATGGCACACACCGTCATCCCCCACTTCACGATCTTCGGCTGGCAGGTGTTCCTGGTCGAGCTCGTGGCCGGCGTGCTGCTGCTGGTCGGATGGCATACCCGTGTTGGCGCCGTGATCGGCCTGCTCCAGGCGATCGCGATCACGCTTCTGACCGTCCGGGCGCCGCACCAGTGGTTCTGGGGGTTCGCGCTCTTCATCGGCGTCAGCCTCGTGCTGGTCGTCGTGCCGGCCAACATGCGCTTCAGCATCGACCGCCGGCAGGGGCGGGCGTGACGATCTCGGTCGTGATCCCGACCCTGAACGAGGCGCCGAGCGTGGCGGCGGCCGTGGCCTCGGCGCGGGCGGCACTGGGCGACTGCGAGGTGCTTGTGATCGACGCCGGCAGCACCGACGGCACGGCGGAGGCCGCGAGCGCCGCCGGCGCGATCGTCGTCACGGCGGCCGGGAGCCGGGCCGAGGCGATGAACATGGGTGCGTCTGCGGCGGCGGGCGATGTGCTGCTCTTCCTGCACGCCGATACCACTCTGCCGGCGGGCGCAGCGGCGGCCATCTCGACCGCGCTCCGGCACCGCGGCGCAGGTGCGTTCCGGATCAGCTTCGATCACCCCCGGCCGGTCGTCGAGCTGCTGGTGAATGCCCGGTCGCGGCTGTTTCGGGTCGTGTACGGCGACCAGGCGATCTTCGCATCGCGGGCGGCGTTCGAGCGGGTCGGCGGCTACCGGCCGCTCCCGATCATGGAGGACCGCGACCTGGCCCGCAGGCTCCGGCGCAGCGGGGGGCTCGCCCTCCTGCCGCTGCGGGTCACCACCTCGAGCCGCCGCCACCGCACTGACGGCGGGCTGCGCACGCTCGCCCGCGGCCTGCTGATCCAGCTTCTCTACACGCTGAGGGTGCCGCCCGAGCGGCTCGCGCGCCGCTATCCGCCCGTGCGTTGAGACGTCTATGCGTCGAACAGGGGCCGGCCGGTGAGCGTCCGTCCCAGCAGGTCCCGCAGCATGTCGCTGGTCGGCGCCATCACGGTGGCCGCCCGCGCGTCGCGGAAGAGCCGCTCGAGCGGCAGATGGCGCGAGAACGCAGCGCCTCCGCACACCCGCATCGTCTCGTCGGTGACGGCGATCGCCATCTCGGCGGCGGCCGCCTTGAGCGCGAGCACGCCCAGCTGGGCGTCGAGGTCGCCGGCGGCGATCTGGTGGGCGACCTCGTACAGCAACGCCCGGGCCTGCATCTGCCGGATCTTCGCCTCGCCGAGCCGGGCGCGGTTGACCGCGACCCCGCTCAGCGGCATGTCCAGGTGCTCGATCCGCGCACCGGCAACGTGGGCCGCGGCCATCTCGATCGCCGCGCCGGCGAGGCCGACGCAGCACGCGGCGCATCCGAGCACGAACCACGGCAGCGTCGCCTCCATCATCAGCGCCATGCCCGAGGCCGGGGCGCCGAGGCGGCGGTCGAGGCCGACGCGCACACCAGTGAACTCGACCGGGCTCGATGCGTTGCCGCAGAGCCCGAGGCCGTCGAACAGGTCGCCGACCACGATCCCCGGCGTGTCGGCGGAGACGAGGTAGAGCTCGGTCACCATCGGATCGTCCGCGCCCGCCGCGCCGGTGGCGGTGACGTAGGAGGCGGCGTGGCCCGCCGAGGTGACCCACGACTTGTGTGCATCGATCACGGCGCATCCCCGCTCGATGGTGGCCCGCGACGCCTGCGCCCAGAAGTGGCTGCGGGTGGCGCGTTCCGAGAAGGCCAGGGTGGTCAGGTGCCGGTCGCCGCCGATCTGGCGCAGGATGTCCGTGTTCGCGCCGCTCTCGGCAGCGCCCGCGAGCAGCGTCTGCGTCGCGATCAGGTGCATCACGTAGACCATGGCCGTCGACGAGCAGGCGCTTGCGACGCGCTCGATTGCGGCCACGATGTCGGCCGGGCCGCCGCCCGGGCCGTCCAGCTCCTGCGGCACCCCGAGCCCGAGCAGGCCGCGGTCGGCCAGGCCCTCGACCGCCTCGACGGGGAAGCGCGACCCGCGGTCGACGGAGTCGGAGTGGGCGGCGATCACCTTCCACAGCCCGTCGTCCACGACGGGGATCGCGATCACGCTCATGTCACCCTCCTCGTTGGTCGCCTTCTGTCCGTCAGCGTATCGCGGCTTCCAGGACGAGTCGGGTGGCTGGGGCACACGAGAGGTCGACCCCATCCAGGTCAGCAATGGTGTCGACGTCGGCCACCGGGTCGAGCAGCGCGACGGTCAGCCCGGCGGCGCGGCCCGCGGCGACGGTCTGGTCGAGCACGCGGCCGGTCGACCAGTGGATGTCGGCGAACACCGACGGCCGGTGCAGCCGCATCCTGATCAGCGCAAATCCGCCGTCACGCGACGGCGCCAGCACGAGGTCGGCATCCGCGTTCGCGGCCGCCGCGATGGTTCCCGGCCTGATCCCGGGCGCGTCGCCCGCGACGACGATGGCGCCGCCTCTCACGCCGCTCGCGAGCGCTGCCGCGAGCCCGGCTCCCGACTGGGCGACGACGGGCACTCCCGGGAAGCGGCGGCGCAGGTCGGCGGTGTCGTCCGCCGGGCACAGAAACCCGGCCCCGGGATCGACGAGCTGTGCGGCCGCCAGGACGTCGGTCAAGAACGCCTCGGCCA
>DATCPV010000191.1:0-3949 GCA_036569885.1 Gaiellales bacterium
GCCACGGCCTGGCCAGCCGCGCCCAGTCGGTCCTGTCGCTCGCCATCAGCTGAGCAAGCCCTGGGCCAGGCCGCCGTCGACGAGCAGTGTCGTCCCGGTGATGTACGCCGCGCCGGTCGAGCACAGGAATACCACGGCGGCCGCGATCTCCTCGGGGGCGCCGAAGCGGCCGGCAGGAATGAGGGCCTCGTCGCGCCGCTGGGCCGCGGCGGGGTCGGGCTCGTTCGCGTACAGCTCCACGAGCCGGTCGGTGGCGATGGAGCCGGGTGCAATCGAGTTGACGGTGATCCCGTGCCGGGCCTCCTCGCGCGAGATCGTCTTGGCCCACCCGATCACGCCGGGACGGAAGACGTTGGACAGCAAGAGCCCCTCGTTCGGCTCCTTGACGGACGAGCCGGTCAGGTTCACGATCCGGCCGCGGCCGCTCGCGCGCAGCGCCGGGAGCGCCCGCCGGGTGAGTCGCAGCGCCGAGAGCAGCGTCAGCTCGTAGGCGCGCTGGAAGTCGTCGTCGCCCAACTGCTCGTAGCCGCCCGCAGGCGGCCCGCCGGCATTGTTCACGACGATGTCGAGGCGCCCAAACCGCTCGAGCGCCTCATCGACGACGGCGTCCAGCGCCGCCGGGTTGGTCGCATCGGTGGGCACCGCCAGCGCCTCGGTGCCCGTCTCGGCGGTGATGGTCGCCGCCACCTCGTTCAGCAGCTCGGCGCGGCGGGCAAACAGCACGACCCGGCAGCCCTCGCCGGCCAGCGTGCGCGCCGTCGCTCGCCCCATCCCCGACGATGAGCCTCCAACGATCGCCACCGTCCCCGCCAGTCCCAGATCCATGGCCGCAGTATCCCCGATGCGCCAAACGGGGTCAGACCCCTTTTGGCGCACCACCACCGCCAGGGTGGATGAATATTTGGTGCCTGGCACCGGTTATTCACGGCCGCAAGCAGTGGGAACACCACGCCGCAATGGAACGAACGGAAAAGAAGGAATCCAGACGCTCTTGGCGAATTCCGGCCATTAGTGTCCTCCACGGAAGCCCAAAGCCGACTGCTCACCACCACCGAAGCCGCCGAGTTTCTCCGCGTCGACCGGCGCACGGTCGTGAACTGGATCGAGCGGGGCGTCGTCCCCTATGTCGAGCTTCCGGGCCGAAGCGGCGGCCGGCACCGCTACCGGATCCCGCTCGAGGGCCTGCTCGACTCCCTTGGCGGCAACTACGACCTCACCGCCGAGCTCGAGGCACTCTAGGCTGACGCCGTGGGCCTTCGCCGCCATGGAGCCGCTGGCGTGATTCCCGAGCCGGTGCGGGCGCGCGACCTGGTCGGCTACGGCCGCACGCCGCCGCGGTTCAGCTGGCCGGACGATGCTCGGGTCGTCATCAACGTCGTGCTCGTCTACGAGGAGGGGTCGGAATACTCCGTGCTCTGGGGCGACGACCGCAACGACGGCTGGGGTGAGTATGCCGATCCCGGCGTGCAGCCCCCGCACCGCGATCCCGGCACCGAGTCGCACTACGAGTACGGCAGCCGCGCGGGCGTGTGGCGCCTGGCCCGGATCTTCGACGCGGCGGATGTCCCCGTGACCGTGTCGGCGGCCGCCGTCGCCCTCGAGCTCAACCCCGGTGTCGCCGGCTGGATGCGCGAGCGCGGCCACGACCTGATGGGTCACGGGTGGCGCTGGATCGAGCCGTGGACGATGTCGCGCGAGCAGGAGCGCGAGCAGATCGCGCGGGCCGTCGAGACGTACGAGCGCGTGTTCGGCAGCCCCCCGCCCGGTTGGAGCTCACGCTCCTGGCCGAGTGAGAACACCCGCGAGCTCCTGCTCGAGCAGGGCGGCTTCCTGTACCACTCCGACGGCTACTCCGACGACGTCCCCTACTACGAGCGCGTCGGCGGCCAGCCGTTTCTGGTGGTGCCCTACTCGAAGACCTACAACGACGCGCGGTTCCTGATGAACCCGGGGTTCGCCAGCCCGCGCGACTTCCTCGAGACGGCCGTGATGGGCCTCGACGAACTGGTGCGCGAAAGCGATCAGCGGCGGACGATGATGACCGTCGCCGTCCACGCGCGCTGGAGCGGCCAGGCGGCCAGGGCAGCGGTCATGCGGCTCTTCGTCGAGCATGCCCAGGCGCAGCCCGGCGTGGCGTTCATGCGCCGCAGCGACATCGCCCGGTGGTGGCTCGACCACCACCCACCGGAGTGATGCGGGCCGGGATCATTGGCGGCGGGTGGATCGCCCGCCGGCACGTGCCGGCCATCGACGCCGCCGAGGACGTCCACCTCGTCGCCGCCTGCGACACGGCTCGCGACAGGGCCGAGGCGATCGCCACCCCCCGCGGCGCGAACGCCTACGCCCGCTGGGAGGAGATGCTCGAGCGCGAGCGGCTCGACCTGCTGTGGGTGTGCACCCCGCCGCTGCACCACCGCGGCCCGGTCGTGGCCGCTCTGGCTGCCGGAATCCACGTCTATCTCGAGAAGCCGATCGCCCGCACCATGGACGACGCCGAGGCGATCGTCGCCGCGGCGCAGGCGGCGGTCCGCGCGGTGTGCGCCGTCGGCTACCAGTGGCACGCCACCGAGCTGCTCGACGATGCCCGTGCGGCCCTACAGGGCCAGGGAATCGGCCTGCTGGTCGGGCGCAACTTCGGCCCGGTCGCCGGCCGGCCGTGGTTCATGGACCGGGCCCAGGGCGGGGGCCAGGTGCTCGAGCGCGGGAGCCACCACATCGACCTGCAGCGGGCGCTCGCGGGCGAGATCACGGCCGTCCAGGCGGTGGCGGGATCGGTGCGGCTGGCGCAGGCCCAGCGCGAGCGTGGCAACGTCGACGATGTCGTGACGCTCACGTTCCACTTCGCGAGCGGGGCGTTGGGCGGCGTCCACAGCGCCTGGTCGCGCGACGGCCAGCCCGAGCTCTACGCCATCGACATCCTGGCCACCGACGCGACGATCGCGCTCGAGCTCGGCCCCGCCGCCTTCCGCATCAGCGGGCAGTCGGCCGGCCGGCCGCTGGCGGGGGAGTACGGCGATCCGCTCGACCGGTCGATCGCGCGCTTCCTGGAGGCGGCTCGGACCGGCGACCGTGCCGCCGTCGTCTGCCAGCCGGCGGATGCGCTGCGCACGCTGGCGGTGGCGCTGGCCTGTGAGCGCGCCCTCGAGCACGGCCGGGTCGTCCCCGTCTGAGCGGAGCCGCGGTCGGCGCCTACAGCCGGCCGGGGATCAGCGGGAGGCCGGTCGCATCGGTCTCGACGCTCCAGAACGTCCCGGTGCGCTGATCGACGTGGATGTCGGCCACCTTGGTGGCGGTGACGTACAGCGTCGAGCCGGCGAAGATGCAGTTGGTCGCGTGCTCGCCCAGGTGGATCTCCTCCAGCACCTCTCCACCGGCCGAGAGCACCGTGACACCTCCGGAAACGGTGGTGCACACGAACGCGCGCCCGTCGGCCGCAAACGCCATCCCGTCGGGCACGTGCCCGTCGCTCAGCTGCGCCCACACGGTGCCCTTGCCGTCATCGAGCCGGCAGATGCGGCGGGCGGCCGACTCGGTCCAGTACATGCGCTCGTGCTCGTCGAAGGCGATCCCGTTCGGGTACACCTCGGGCCGCTCCATCAGCATCTCGCCACCACCGCTCGCGTCGAGCACAAAGAGCTTGCCGGGGACGCGCACGTCGAAGCGGAAGTCCTGCTCCGATCCGGAGTCGGTGAACCACAGCCGCCCGTCGGGGCCGAAGGCCAGGTCGTTGGGGCCGATCAGCGTATGGCCGGCGATGCTCGACGAGAGCAGCTCGACCGTCCCGTCGGCGTCCACGCGCTGGATGCCCGACACCACACCGGACTCGTCGCTGCCGGGAACGGGTCCGCCCTGGGTGACGTAGATCGCGCCGTCGGAGCCGAGCACCGCTCCCCACGGCGAGCCGCCGGTACGGGCGTAGGTGTCGAGGACGCCGTCCCTCCAAATGCGC
>DATCPV010000192.1:0-1578 GCA_036569885.1 Gaiellales bacterium
GTCTCGTCTTGCTTGCGGCGCCCACCGGAGGTGAGGCCGAAAAAGCTCGCGCGCAGCGCCGCGTGGGTCGTGCTCTTGCCCGACTCGTTCGACCCGGTCACAAGCGTCAGGCCGGGCCCGAACCGCAGCTCGCGGTCGGACAGCCGCCCGAATGCGGTCACGTTCAGCCGGTCAACCCGCACCGATGACCTCCTTCCTGCCGTCGAGCGCGCGCAGCCCGGCGAGGATCGCCTCGTGTGCCTGCGGTGAGGCGGAGTGAAGGAGCCTGGCGACGAACCGCCCCCGCACCGACTCCTCGCGCGCGAGCGCGTCCAGGTCGTAGGCCGGCTCGGTCTGGTCGACCACCGCCAGCTCGGTGAGGCCGGCGCCGCAGCGCTCGGTCAGGCTGGCCGGCGAGATCTGGCAGCCCGGCTCGGTCTCGCCGGTGAGCACGACCCGCAGACAGGCGCCCTGCTCCCCGGCGGCCGTCCCCAGAACGGCCGCCTCGACCTGGGCCGAGCCCGCCGCGCCGGCCACAGAAATCGTGCGCTCGACATAGCGTCGGGTGGCGATCGCGACCGGCTCGGCCGTCACGGCCCCGGCCTGTACCGTGACGATGCCGGCACCGTGGTCGCCGTTGCGCTCGCCCCAGTCGAGCGGCTCGGGACTGCCGGGATAGCGCAGGAACGGGTCGCCGCGGCCGTCGTGGAAGTGCCCCAGCATGACGTACGCGACTCCGGTGCTCTCGAGCTGGCTGCGCGTGACCGGGCGGTAGTCGGCCTCTTCGGCCCACTGCTCGCCCGTCAGTGCCGCGTGGATCAGCAGGAGGTGGGTGCGGCCGTCGGCGGGCACCCGGAACCCCGCCAGGGCCGAGGCGTCGCAGTTGCGGGCCGTGAAGGCCGCGCCCCAGACCGTGACGGAGTCGCCCAGCTCGTACGGCTCGACCGTGTCCCGGGCGAAGACGTACACGTTCGCCGGCCAGTCGGTGCGCTGCCACGCCGAGCCCGGGAGATAGGGATCGTGGTTGCCGGGAGTGACCAGGACGGGCACACCCGTAGCGGCGAGGCTGTCGCGCAGGAACGAGACCGTGTCCTCGCTGACGTACTCGTGCTCGTAGACGTCGCCGGCGATGCAGATCGCGTCGACCTCGCGCTCGCGGCCGAGTGCGAGCGCGCGGGTCACGGCGTCGCGCAGCTCGGCCCGGCGGCGGACGGCCGCGGGCCGCGATTCGGCGCGGTGAAAGACGCGATCGAGGTGGATGTCGGCGATGTGCAGCAGTTTCATTGGCGGACTCCCAAGTGTAGGTATGACGTCGGCTGGACCCGGGCCGGCCTTACAGAGCTGGGGAAGATCTGCGACATCTCGTGACAGACACCTGACGGGCGCCGCCGATAGCGTGGCGACTATGAGCACGCGCACCTTTCGGCTGGCACTGCTGGCGCTGCCCGCGGTGCTGGGAGCGGTCTGGTGCTGGGTCTCGACCAGCCACCCCGCCCCCGTTCGGGCGCGGCACCGTGGTGCGGGTGGTAGACGGCGACACCATCCTTGTGCGCGGAGCCGGTGGACGCGTCGAGGACGTGCGCCTGCTCGGCATCGACA
>DATCPV010000193.1:0-1747 GCA_036569885.1 Gaiellales bacterium
CAGGCGGTGGGCGACACCGGCCACACGCCGTTTCGGGTTGCGCTCACCCACGACGTCGATACCCCCTGGCGCTGGAGCCGGCCGCGGGCGCTTCTCGGTGCTGCGGCCCGTGCCCGCGGGGCGCTGCGCGACCACCGCCCGCGAGATGCCGCGGCCGAGGGGCTTGGCCTCGCCGCCGCCCCGTTGCGGCGCCTGCGTGGCACCGACCCGAACTGGTCGTACGAGCGCATCGCCGCGATCGAGCGCGCTCACGGCGGCCGCTCGACCTATTTCGTGATGGCGGGCAACCACCATCCCGTCGACGGGCCCGATCCGGCGGCGTACGACCGCCTGCGGCCGGCCATCGTCGCCCAGATCGCGGCGCAGGGCGACGAGGTTGGCCTGCATCCGAGCTACACGAGCTCGCAGGTGCCCGAGCGGATCGCCGAGGAGCGCGCCCGGCTCGAGCAGCTGACCGGCGCGGCCGTCCCGGGAGCGCGGTTCCACTACCTGCGCCACGATCCCCACACGACCCTGCCCGAGCTCGACCGGCTCGGGTTCGGCTACGACTCGAGCCAGGGCTACGGCGACGCGATTGGCCTGCGGGCCGGATTCTCGTTCCCGTACCGGCCCTACCACCTGGCCGAGGAGCGGCCCCTCGGCCTGGTCGAGCTGCCGCTGGCGGTGATGGATGCGACCCTGGCCGAGCAGCGCTACCTTGGCCTTACTCCCACCGCCGCCCTCGAGCGCACGCTGAGGCTGCTCGAGCGGGTCGCCGACGTCGGTGGGACGGTTGCGATTCTCTGGCACATCGACCGCTTCAGCCGCGAGTACGCGCGCGGCTGGGACCGGGTCTACGCGTCGGTGCTGGAATGGGTGGCGGGCCGCGGCGGCCGTCTGGTCACCGCCGCCGAGGCGGTCGTCACGGCGAGTCCTTAGCGCGAGCGGCCGTGCGCGCGCCGGCGGCGGCGGCGCGTCGACGCAGGTGTCGGCGCTGCCGTGGCCGGCGGAGCCGGGCCGTCCGTTGCCGGTGTGGCGGTCGGGACAGGTGCGGACGCCGAACGGCGTCGGGGGGCCTCGATGTCGCCCGACTTCTCGAGGTCATGACGGCGCTTGACGTAGCCCGGCTCCCGCTCCATGAACACCGCCAGGAGCGGTGCGGCGATGAAGATCGACGAGTACGCGCCCGACATGATGCCGACCATGAGCGCGAAGGCGAAGTCCTTCAGCGTCCCGGTGCCCACGATGAACAGGAGCACGATCGGGATCAGCGTCACGAGCGACGTGTTCAGGGAACGCGTGATCGTCTCGGCGAGCGACTCGTTCACGACCTGGCTGGCCGTGTGGCGGCGCAGGATCGGGATGTTCTCGCGCACCCGGTCGAACACGATCACCGTGTCGTACATCGAGTAGCCCAGCACGGTCAGGACCGCCGCGACCGTGTCGGCTGTCACCACCCTCCCGGCCAGGGCGTAGATCCCGATCGTGAGCAGGATGTCGTGGCCGAGCGCGACCATCACCGGAAGGGCGAACTTCCACTCGAACCGGAACGAGACATAGATGAAGATGATGATCAGCGAGAAGATGACCGCCAGATAGGCCGAGTTGAGCACCGACTGGCCGAACGACGAGCTCACGTCCTGCAGGTCGGTGATCTTGGTCGCGGGGCCGAAATGCGACTTGATCTCGGTCAGCAGCCTGTTCTGGGTGGTGTGCGAGATGAACTTCGACTCGACCTGGAACCGGGTGTAGTTGGACGACTGTGAGG
>DATCPV010000194.1:0-5921 GCA_036569885.1 Gaiellales bacterium
ACCGTGGAGGGCCGCGGCCCCATCTCTCGCTCGGTCACCGTCGGCAATTCCTCGGCGAAGCCCCTCCTCCTCCGCGTAGCCGTGGTTGGCCAGAGGCTCGGAATGACCGCCAGCTTCGTCGCGGGCGGCTCGACCATGCTCGTGCCGGCGCACGGGGCAGAGCCGGTGGTGCTTGTCACCGATCCCCTGCAGGCCGGCGTGATCAATGCGGAGTTGCAGATCTCGGTTCCCGGCTCCAATCTCGCCCCCCAGTCAGTGCCGATCTACGGCACCCAGTCGCCGGAGCCGCCGGCAGGTGCTGTCACCGCCACTCCGGCCGCCGGAGGGGCGGTCGATCTGTCGTGGAATCCCTCACCCTCGACCGGTGTCAGCGGCTACATCGTCGAGAGCAGCACGGACGGCACCACGTTCAGCCCGGTCGGCATCCCCGCCACGGGTACCTCGGCCGTCGAGCAGACCGGGACGAACGCGACCACGTTCACGTACGAGGTCGTTGCTGTTGCCGCCGGAGTCACGCTGCCCAGCGCACCCGCAGTCTCGGCGCCGGTCACGACGGATTCCCAGGGGCCGGCGGCTCCGAACATCCTGAACGTGCCCCAGTACATCAACCAGGCCAACGTCGGCTCGTTCAGCCTCACGATCACGCTCCCGCCGAGCGCTGCGCCCGGCGACACGACCACGGTGACGCTGAGCTCCGGCGCAAACGGGCCGACGCTGACCCAGACCGTGCCTGGAGACGCCAGCCCGTTCACCGTGTCGTTCCCCGCTGCCAGCACTCTCGCCGAGGGCACCGTGAACGTGACCGCCACGTCGACCGACAGCCTTGGCAATCCAGGACAGTCGTTCTCGGGGTCGATCACGAAGGACACGATCCCGCCAGATCCGCCGACCGCGGTGCAGCCGCCCGACTTGATCACGTCGGCCAACATGACTCAGGTGCCCATCGTGGTCACGACCGACCCGGCCGACGCGGGCTCCGCCGTCGTTTCAACGATCTCCTCCGGCTCGCAGTCCCCCAACTCCGAGCAGGAGACGGCACCCCGGGGTGGCGGCAGCGTCACGACATACGTCAATGCTTCGGGGCTCCCCGACGGAACCGACTCGGTCACCGCGACCGTCACGGACGAGGCCGGGAACACCGCGACGTTCTCCCCGGCCGTCAACGTGCAACAGGACACGTCCGGCCCGGAGAAGCCGACGAACTTCGGCATCGCCGCCGGCCCCGACAACCCGGCCGGCGTCATCAATGCGCAGTCGCAGACCGCGGTCACCATCGCCGGGCACTTCGCCGACCCGCTCGAGAATGGCGAGACCATCACGATTTCGATCGACCAAGGCACCCCGCTCCCCGTCGACGTCGTCCCCGGGACACAGGACTTCACCCTGGGCCCGCTCGACCTGTCTGGCCTCCCCGACGGTCAGGTGTCGCTCAAGATGAAGCTGACGGATTCCGACGGCAACGTCTCGCTCGCGTGGCGCAACAACGGCGTCAAGGAAACCAGCGGACCGACCGGTCCCAGCAGCGTCGGCGTGCCCGCGGGCGACTCCAACCCGGCCGGTTACGTCAACTCGGCCACCCAGAGCTCGGCGACGATCGTCGCCGGGTTCACCGCGCCGACCGATCCGGGCGATCAGATCGCCCTCTCGGTGGGCGGGGACTCGAACTTCCCGGTGCAGTCGGGCGGCGGCGACCAGGTGACCTGGAACAACCTCGACCTGAGCCAGCTCAGCGACGGCAATGTGCCGATCGTCGTGACGATCACCGACGCCGCCGGCAACAGCACGAGCGTCTCGGGGTCGCTGATCAAGGACACGCAGGCGCCGCCGGCACCGGTCGCCGCCCACGTGCTCGGCCCGCCCCTCGACACGATCCCGCCCGGTCAGGGCTCCTGCGTCAACGTCGGCGTGGCCTTCAACCAGGCGCCTGACTCGTCCGACACGGTCACGGTGACCCTCTCCGACGGCCAGACCAGCGTCCAGGGCTCAACCCAGGCCGGCGACGGCCAGGTGGCGGTCGGCTGCATCGATGCGAGCTCGCTCTCCCCAGGCAGCATCAGCGTGAGCGTCACGGTCACGGACGTGGCCGGCAACAGCACCACGATGGCGGGCACCACCGCCGTCAAGGCCGGCTACCACCACGGCTCCGAGTAACCCGGGAGCTCAGCCTCCTTAGGGCGCTGCGGCCGCGGCCGGCCCCGGTCCTAGGGATTGGACGGGGGCGGGGCCTGGCCGCGCCTGCGGGCGGCGAGGGGTGCCGCCCACGGCGCCGCGAACCGGCCGATGAGCACGGCCAGCAGGGCGAGGATGGCGATCGGGATGACGAACCCGGCGCCGACGATCACGCCTGTGACGACCGTGGTCGCCGAATGGAGCGCCTTGCGCCCGGCCTTCCAGATCGCGCTGGCATGGCCCGGCGGCGCGGGTCGCGCGCCCGCCTCCTGCACGTCGACCGATATGGTCGAGAGCTCGGTGCGGTTGCGCAGGTAGATCAGCCGGCCTTGGATCTCCTCCATCTGCAGCTCGACGCCTTGCAGGACGCCCTGGACGCGGATCGTGTCGCTCACGCTCTGGGTGCGCTCCATGAGGTGCCGGAGGGCCTGTTCCTGCGAGCGCAGGTTGTCCAGGCGGGCACCGAGGTCGACGAACTGCTGGGTGACGTCAACGCCGACGACGCTCTCGTTCGTCGGCCTGCCGAGCCGTTCCACCGCCGGCAGCGCGTCGGTGAACCGGCCCACCGGCACGCGCATCACCAGGCGGCCGTCGTGCACGCGCGTCCCGGACGACGATCGCTGGCTCACGAACCCGCCGTAGTGTTCGGCGATCTTGCTCGCCGCGTCCATGACGCTGCCGAAGCGGCCGTGCGGGACGCGCAGG
This sequence comes from Gaiellales bacterium, assembly GCA_036569885.1. Taxonomy (GTDB): domain Bacteria; phylum Actinomycetota; class Thermoleophilia; order Gaiellales; family JAICJC01; genus JAICJC01. The sequence continues at coordinate 2,875 of DATCPV010000194.1, forward strand.
TCGAGCGTGGCCGTCTTGATCACCGCCGAGCGGATCGCCGGGAGGGTGGTCTTGAGCGACACGTCCGAGGCCGACGACGAAGCCGACGAGTGTGCGGATCCCGCCACCACACCCGCCGCCGAGGGCTGCAGCGCCAGCGCCGCCTGCGGTGCGGCGGCCTTCTGGAACGCGCCACGCGTGGCGCCGCCGCCGCTGTCCGCGCCGTTCGATGCCGAGCCGCCCGCGCAGCCCGCGGCCGCCCCCACCAGTCCCGAGAGCACCACAACCGCCCCCGCCGTCCATGCCGCTCGCCGTATCGCGCTCATCGCTCGCCCTCCGGTGTTGACGATGATCAGACCGGCTGGACGCCGCGCCGGTTCCCGGGCAGGCGGAATTCGGCCTTACAGGGGACGGCGGGGGGCGGGGCGGACCCGATCGCCCGCCGTAGGGCAAAGCGGTCGGGGCCGCAGACGAAGAGCCATTCGGTGTTGCGCAGGTGCGACACCCGCCCGACCCGCTCGCCGGCTGGGTTGTGGATACCGATCTGCGCGCCGACATAGCGCTTGAAGTCGATTGCCAGGGCGCCGACGTATCCCCGCTCGCCGAGCTTCTCGGCGACCGCCGCCGGATCGTGGAAGCCCTCATCCGAGACGGAAACGACGATCCACGGCGTCGCGACGCGCTCGAGCAGGTCGGCCAGCACCGCCCAGGCCTCGCGACGGGAGTTGTACGCGCTCTTGCGGGTGCGGCAGTCGGCGCGCTTGCACGCCACGCCGTAGTGGTCGGGCCGGTCGCCCCGCGCGAGCGTCTCCCACACGTGGTAGTTGCCGAGATAGGAGTGCTGGTTGTAGGGCGGATCGACATAAGCCAGGTCGATTCCGTCCAGGCCGGCGGCGAGCCGGTTGGCGTCGCCGCAGGCGACCTCGCCCGGCGGGCCGGCAACCGGCTCGGGCTCGCGCAACTCGAGCGCATTGCCCGCCCGCGACGCCCATCGCTTCAGGTAGGCCATCTGCACGCCGCAGGTCGAGTCGACCCGGTCGGCCGCCTCGATCAGGCTGGTGAGGAGCAGCCCGCGCTCGACCGGGCCCAGAGCGAGGCGCTCGATCCCGGATCGCACCGCGTCGATGCGCATGCCGTTCTCGGGCCGGAAGTAGCGCGATTTCCGGCAGAACGTCTCGGTGACGTAGCCGTCGACCGGCGGCAGGGCCGAGAGCTCGTTCAGCATGCGGCGCATGCCGGCCCGGTCGACCTCCGCACCGGCGGCGATGTAGGCCTGCGCGAAGGACTCCGAGAACGCGGCGGTGTCGTTCGACGTCACACGCAGGCCGCGCCGGCGCAGCTCCTGCCCGACCCGGGTCGTCCCGGCGAAGAGGTCAGCCGCCGACCGCACGTCGAGGGCCGCCGCCACCGCGCCGATCACCGGCACCAGCGTCCGCTTGGAGCCCAGGTACTTGATCACCGCCCGACCCTAGTGGCCGTCCCGGCCGTCAGGGGGTCGGCGAGATGCCCGAGCCCGAGCTGGACGACTTGGCCAGCAGCTGGAACTGGGCGATCTGCCCTTGCAGCTGCTTACGCTGGGCCTTGGTCAGGTTCGGCGAAAGGGCGAGGTAGGCCTGCAGAGACGTGGCGACGATGGCGTAGCTCTGGGTTGCATACGCGTCTCGGGCCAGCAGGATCTGGTCGTTCGCGTTCTTCGGCTGGAGCTTGACGACCTTCTGGCGCAGCGACATGGCCTGCGCGTAGTCGGTGATCGCGCTCGTCTCGTAGGTCGACGCGATCGTCTGCGCCGGCTGCGCCAGGACGGTGATGAGCGGATGGGTCAGCGCCGCTCCCAGCTTGAGCGACTCCGCGGCGACGGCGTGGTTCACCTGGGTGTACGCGGCCGCCGCGGCCTGATAGGCCTGCGCCTTGGTGGCGCTCGTTGCGCCCCGTTGCTCCAGCAGCGTCGCCGTCGACGACAGCGCCCCGGTGTTCTTCGGCCGCAGCGCGACATAGGTCTGGTAGGCAGAGATCGCCGGAGAGGTCTGCTTCGCAGTCTCGTAGGCCCGTGCCAGCCGGAGCCAGGCGTTCGCGTCCTTCGGGTGCGACTGCACCCTGGAGTTCAGGCTCGAGATCGAGGGGCCGCCGCTGCCGCTGCTGGAGTTGAAGAGCCCGCCCAGATCGACGCCGTTCACGCCCTGGCCGACGCCCAGCGCGACGAACCCCAGCCCGAACATGACGGCCAGGAAGATGAAGATCGGCTTCTGGGTGCGGCGGATGCGTTCGAACAGCACGTGGTCAGCCTCGCGGGACGTCGATCATCTTTGCGCGCGCGGCGGAGGCATCGGGCCTCGCCCACTCGCCGCGCCTGTAGCGTATCTCGCCCGCGACGACGGTCAGCGCGACCCGGTCGGGGGAGCCGCCGTACACGGCCGCCGTGACCGGGTCCTCCCAGGGCAGAAACGCCGATCCCGCCAGGTCGAGCACGATCAGGTCGGCGGCCTTGCCCGGGGTCAGCGAGCCCGTCTCGCCGCCCAGGCCGATCGCGTCCGCGGCGCGCACCGTGGCCAGCTCGAGCGCCGTCTCGGCCGCGAGGGCGTCGGCCCGGTGGGTGCGGGCGCGCGCGAGCATGATCGCGGCGCGCATCTCGGCCCACATGTCGAAGTCGAGCGCAGACGACGGGGAATCGGTGCCGAGGCCGACCCGGACTCCGGCGGCCAGGAGCTCGCTCAGAGGCGCGATCCCGCAGCCGAGCAGGGCGTTCGAGCGCGGGCAATGGGCGACGGGGACGTCGAGCCGCGCCAAGAGCGCGATGTCGGCCTCGTTCAGGAGCACGCCGTGAACCGCGACCGTGTCGGCCCCGAGCACGCCGGCGAATGCGTCCAGATGCTCGGTCTCGCGGTCGGACTCGAGCAGGTGGGTCGCCACGGGCAGTCCGCGCCGGCGGGCGAGCGCCACGAGCATCGCGTAGTCGGCGTGGGTCACGGTGAAGGGTGCGTGGGGCGAGACGCCGGCGCGCACAAGGGCGGAGGTCGGGAGCGCGTCCAGCGCGGCCTCGATGCGGGTCTCGAGCGCCTCCCACACACTGA
>DATCPV010000195.1:0-9579 GCA_036569885.1 Gaiellales bacterium
CCCGAGCACCGCTCGATCATGCTTTCACCCACGTATCGCTGGGTCGGCATCAGCCGCACCTGCGGCACGTACGAAGGCCACGCCAGCGCCTGCGTCTGGACCGCCGACTGGGTCAAGCGCTCTTGAAGAAGCTCTGACTCTCCTCGCGGCACCACCGCTCTCTGGGCCCGGGTCACCCCGGGCCTCAGAGTGGACAAGCTGGATGCCTTTTGGCACAATGTTGCTCTGGATGTGATGGAGGGCTCGAGGTGAATGTTCCAGGCCGTCGCGGGTCGGCGGTCACCGGAGATGCCGTTGCAGTCGTCTGGTCGGCTGACGACGGCCAGGTCGTATCGGCCACGCCCGCGTTTGCCGATCTGGTCGGCCTGCCCCCGGCGGAGCTGATCGGCCTTCCGGCCGCCGAGCTGGGCCTGCACGTCGGGGCGTCGGCGAGTGGCACCGTTGACGACGTGGAGCCGTGGCGCGTGACCAGTGCACAGGTCGAGCTCCGCACGGTCTCGGGCACCGCCCGCCTGGTCGAGGCGCGTTCTCACGTGATGCGGGTGCGGGATGAGCGACTGGTCTTCACGGTGGTTGAGGAGGCGCCCCAGGAGCAGGGCCTGCTCGAGCTGGTGCTCGACGGAGTGCCGCTCGCGATCGTGCTGCTGGATCGGGAGCTGCGGATCGTGCGGGCCAACACGCGGGCCGCGGCGATGTTGGGGGTATCGGAGACGCAGAGCGTCAATCGCCGCTTCGGCGAGGTGCTGCCGATGATGACGCCCATGCTCGGACGCGATCTCGAGGACATCCTCGCGGGGAGCGCCCCCCGGCTCGGGGTGGAGCTGTCGTTGCCGCCGCGGCGCTTCCTGACGAGCTACTTCCCGCTGCTGGCACCGAATGGCGCGGTGAACGGCGTGGGCTGTTTGTTCGTGGATATCACCGAGCAGCGTGACGCCGAGGATGCCCTGCATGACAGCGAGGAGAACCGGCGCCTGATCTTTGGTCAGATGCTGCGGGCGGAGGAGGCCGAGCGGGCGCGGATCGCGCTTGATCTGCACGACGACACGATCCAGGTGCTGGCGGCCTCGCTCCTGATGACGGATGGCGCCATCGCGCTCGCGGACAGGCGCGACGAGAGCGAGATCGCCACGCGGCTGAACCAGGCCCGCGACGTGCTGGCGTCTGCCACCGAGCGCGCGCGCCGGTTGATGTTCGAGCTGCACCCGACGCTGCTTGACCAGCGTGGCCTGCGCGCCGCGCTCACCGCGCTTGCCGAGCAGACCGGCCAGCAGATCGGCGCCACCTGGTCGGTGGAGGCGCCGGACATGCGCTACTCGTGGGCTGTCGAGGCGCTCGCGTTTCGGATCGTGCGAGAGGCGGTCACCAACGCGCGCAAGCACTCGAGGGCCCGCCGGTTCGAGATCAGGCTGATCGAACGCGACTCCAGGCTGTACGGAGTCGTGAGCGACGACGGGGTCGGATTTGTGGTCGCGCAGACGATGGGTGCATTCGGGCGCCCGCTCCACCTGGGCCTGCAGTCTTCCGATGAACGCATCCACCTTGCCGGCGGCGAGCTCGACGTGACGTCCGCCACGACTCCCGGAAGCTCCGGGACCAAGGTGTCGTTCTGGCTTCCGATCGACACGAATGGGGAGTAGTCAGGGACTGGCCAGGCGGTAGATGTGCACCGCGCCGCCGGTGCACGTGGTGCCGATCGAGGAGACCGCCGATGCCAGGCCGGAAACGCCGGCCGGTCGCGGCAGCGCGGTCGCCCGCCTGGTGGCGATGTTCTAGCGATGGGTTGGTGCCCACCGGGCGCCTACAACGCTCGTGCCGGTCCCAATCTGGGGGCCTGGAGGGTGCCCGCCAGCCGCCGGAACGGGCCCTCCTGGGCGAGCAGCTCGGCGGTGGGCCCGGCCTGGACGATGCGGCCGTGCTCGATCACGAAGATCTTGTCGGCCCGGCGGACGGTCGCCAGGCGGTGGGCGATGATCACCGAACTGCGCCCGTGCAGCAGCCGGTCGAGGGCGCGCTCGATCACGACCTCGGTCGGCCGGTCGATGTTCGACGTCGCCTCGTCGAGAATCAGGATCCGGGGGTCGGCGAGGAGCGCCCGGGCGATCGAGATCAGCTGCCGCTCGCCCGCCGAGAGGCCGGCGCCGCCCTCCCGCACCGCGTGGCCGAGGCCGCCGTGCAGCCGTGCCACCAACCGGTCGAGGCCGATCGCCTCTGCGGTCGAGCGCACCTCCTCGTCGGTCGCCTCCGGCCGGCCGAAGCGGACGTTGTCGGCGATCGTTCCCGAGAACAGGAACGGATCCTGGAGCACCACGCCGAGCTGGCGCCGGTAGCTGCGCAGCTGGATTTCGCGCAGGTCGGTGCCGTCGACGCGCACCGACCCGGTGCGCGGGTCATAGAACCGGGCGATCAGCTTGGCCAGCGTCGATTTGCCGCCGCCCGTCTGCCCGACCAGGGCGATGCAGCCGCCCGCCGGGACGTGGATCTCGATGTCGTGCAGGACGTCGCTTTCGCCGTACGCGAAGCGGAGGCCGTCGAGGTCGATGCGGCCCTCGATCGGGCCGATCGGCCGCGCGCCGGGGCGGTCGCCGATCTCGGGCTCGGTGTCGAGCACCGAGGTCACCTTGATCATCGCCGCAGCGGCCGCCTGCAGCTGACCGTAGACGTCCGACAGCTCCTGCAGCGGCTGGAAGACGAGCTGCAGGAGGTAGATCGCCGTGATCAGCGTGCCGATCGTGAGTGTGCCGTCGGCCAACAGGTGGGCGCCGAGCACGAGCACCGCGCAGGTCGAGATCGCGCCGAGCAGCTCGATCGAGGGGAAGAAGACCGAGAACAGCTGCTGGGCATAGACGTTGGCGCGGCGGTTCTCGCGGTTGAGCTCGTCGAACTGGCTCTGGAACTGGCGCTCGCGGTTGAACGCCTGCACGATCGCCATGCCCGAGACCGACTCGGCGACCTGGGCGGTGACGGCGGCGATGCGGTTTCGCACCTCGAGCTGGGCGACGGCGGACTTGCGCTGGAACCAGCGCGACAGGACGAGGGTCGGCGGCAGGATCACCATCGCCACGAGCGCCAGCCGCCAGTCGACCACGAACAGGACGACCACGGTCGTCGGCAGCAGGACGACGTTCGAGACGAGCGTCGGCAGACCCTGCGAGAGCGCGTCGGAGATCGCGTCGACGTCGCTGGTGACGCGGGCGATGATCCAGCCCGCGCGCTGCTCCGAGAAGTAGCGCAGGGAGAGTGACGTCAGGTGGTCGAAGAGGTCGCGCCGCAGGCCGAGGACGATGCCCTGGCCGATGCTCGCAAGGCCGCGGATCAGGGTCAGCTGGCACAGCCACCCGAGCAGGTTCACGACCAGATACACGGCGACGACGACCGTCAGCGTGTGCCGGTCGTGCTTGGCGATGCCGTCGTCGATGGCGGCCCGCACCAGCAGCCATCCGCCCGACTGCGCCGCGGCGCTTCCGGTCGCGACCGCGATCAGCCCGGCCACCAGCAGCCAGCGCCCGCTGAGGTAGCGGCCCAGGCGGCTCAGGCCGGTGCGGTGGCTATGCGACATCGAGCTCCTCCCCGAACAGCGCGGCGAAGGCGGCCTTGCCCTCGAGCAGGTCGGCGGGCAGGCCGTCCTCGACGACGCGACCGCCGTCGAGCACCACCGCGCGGTCGGCCAGCTCGAGCGTCGAGAGCCGCTGGGTCGCGACCAGGACGGTGCGGCCGGTGATCGCGGGCCGCAGCCGGCCGACGAGGTCGTGCTCGGTGTGCGTGTCGACCGCCGAGAGCGGATCGTCCAGCACGATCACCCGGGCGCCGGCGATCAGCGCGCGGGCGAGGGCCACCCGCTGGCGCTGGCCACCCGAGAGGTTGACCCCGCGCTCGCCGATCAGGGTGTCGTATCCGTTCGGCAGGTCGGGCACGAAGTCGCTCACACCCGCCGCGAGGCACATCGCCTCGACCTCGTCGAACGCGGCGTCCGGGCGTCCGGCGGTGAGGTTCTCGCGCAGGGTGATCGAGAAGAGGATCGGCCGCTGGGTGATGACGGCGACGGCGTCGCGCAGCGTCGCGAGGCGAACGTCGCGCACGTCCACCCCTCCGACCAGCACCCGGCCGGCGGTCGGGTCGTAGAACCGCGGCAGCAGGTTGAGGAGCGTGCTCTTGCCCGCGCCGGTCTGCCCGCACACGGCCACGATCTCGCCCGGTCGCAGCGTGATGTCGACTCCGGTGAGCACCTCTTCCTCGCCCGGGTAGGCGAAGTGCACGTCGTCGAACGCCACCGCCAGAGGGCCGGCCGGGAGCTCGCGCGGATCGTCCGGCTCCGGCAGCCGGTGCACCCCCTCGAGCCAGGCGAACGTCCGCCCAGCCGACGCGATCGCGCGCTGGGCCAGGTTCAGGATCCACCCCAGGGCCTCGAGCGGCCAGGTCAGCTGCAGCAGGATGGTGTTGAAGAGGACGAACTGGCCGATGGTCAGCTGGCCCTCGATGACGTCGCGGCCGCCGAAGAACACCACCGCCGCGATCGAGATGGTGGGCAGGAAGAACAGCGCCGGCAGGTGCTTCGCCTCGACGCCGGCCTGGCGCACGACGGTGTCGCGCACGACGGTCGCCTTGCTGCCGAACCGCGTGCGGACGTCGTCCTCGCGGCCGAAGGCCTGCACCATCTCGATGCCGACGACCGCCTCGTCGGCGGCCTCGGTCACGTCGCCCTTGCCCGCCTGCACCAGGCGCGAGATCGGCATCACGAGGTGGGCGAACCGCCAGGCGACGAAGCCGATGAGCGGCGTCGCGACGCCGGTGTAGACGGTCAGGCGCAGGTTGACGAGCCCGAGCACGATCACGCCGCCGACGATCATCATCGCGCTCTGGAACCCCTGCACGACCCCCCAGCCGATGAAGTAGCGGATCGGGAACAGGTCGTTCGTCGCCCGCGACACCACCTGGCCCGTCGGGTGGATGTCATAGAACGCGCGCGGGAAGCGCAGGTAGCCGGCGTAGAGCATCTCCCGCAGCCGGGCCTCGAGCCGCACGCCGGTGCGGGCGGTCGCGTAGCGGCGGGTGAAGTTGATCCAGAACCGCACGGCCGCGAGCGCGAGGATGGCGATGACGTAGGGCCACAGGGAGCCGGTGCGGCCCGGCACGATCGAGTCGTCAATCGCCCGCTGGATCAGGATCGGGATGGCGAGCGAGAGCCCCGTGTAGGCGAGCGCGCAGCTGAGGCCGATGAGCACGAAGCTGCGCTCCTCCCACCAGAGCACGGTGAGCCGGCGCACGGTCGGGCGAAGCGGGTAATCCTCGGGATCAAACGGGTTCATGCAGACTCGGCCAGCTCGGGGCCGACGTCCTGCCAGACCTCCCGCGGCGCTACCCGCAGGCTATCCGACGCGCGCCCACCCAACCGCCAGGGTGGATGAATGACCGGTGCCTGGCACCGGTTATTCACGGCCGCAGGCCGTGACCCCAGCCGCCACGCCGCGAGAGGCACCAACCAGCGAGGGCGCGAACGGTCAGAACACCACGCTCTTCCGCTGCGCCAAAAGGGGTCTGACCCCGTTTGGCGCATACCGGCTGCTGGTGATCGAGGCCGAGCGCGCCTTCACGGCCGAGCCGCCGAGCGGCTAGAGGCCGTTCGCCGCGTCGGCGAGGACCGCGTCGAACCGGTCGCAGATCTCGCCGAGAAGCGCGTCGGAGATCACGGTGCAGAGCGCGATCATGCCGCGCGGCGCGATGTAGAGGCCGTGCGTCAGCCCGAGCAGGTGAATCTCGGCCAGCAGCGATGTGGGGCCGTGCAGGTTCACGAGCGAGCCCGCGACGGTCACCGAGACCGGGACGCCATGCTTGCCCGCCGAGGCTTCGAGCGACTCGGCGAGCCGGCGGCCGTGATCCCCCATCAGGTCGATCGCCTCGGCGGTCAGGGCGGTGACCGCGGCGTACCCGGCCGCACAGGTGACCAGGTTGCCGTTGAACGTGCCGGAGTGCTGAAGCGCGTCGCTGCGGTGAGGATCGAGATGCGCCAGCAGGTCGGCCCGGCCACCGACGGCCCCGACCGGGAATCCGCCGCCGATCAGCTTTGCCATCATCGTCAGATCGGGGTCGACCCCGGCGGCCGCCTGGGCTCCGCCGACGCCCAGGCGCAGCGTGATGACCTCGTCGAGCACGAACACCGCCCCGGCGGCGCGGGTGGCGGCGGCCACATCGACGAGGAACTCCGGCGGCGGGGCGAGCACGCCCGTCGAGCCGCGCACCGGCTCGAGCACGACCGCCGCGAGTTCGCCGCCGTGGCGGTCGATCTGAGCCAGAAACGCGTCGCGGTCGCCGTACGGCGCCTTCAGCGTCTCGGGGCCCGAGTCGAGCTCGTCGTAGGAGCCGTGGTAGCCCTCGGTCGCCTTGAGGAGCAGGCGCCGCCCCGTCGCGCGGCGCGCGATCCTGACCGCGAGCATCCCCGCCTCCGTACCCGAGTTGCAGAACCGCACCTGCTCGACCGACCGGATCCGGCGGCAGAGCGCCCCGGCCAGATCGACCTGCTCGGGCGAGGCCGCCGGCCAGGCCGTGCCACGCTCGAGCGCGGCGGTGACCGCCTCCATCACCGGCGGGTAGCGGTGCCCGTGGACGAGGCTCGTGTAATTGAGCAGCAGATCGATCAGGCGGTTGCCGTCGGCGTCCCACAGGAACGGGCCGTCGGCCCGGTCGATCGCGAGCGGAAAGGGGGGATAGTGCGCGGTGGTGCGCGTATTGCCGCCCGGCATCACCGCGGCCGCGCGCCGCATCAGCGCTCCGGAACGCGGAAACTGCGTCTCGTAGGCGGCCACCCCGCGCTCAGCCGCCGCTGATCGCCGCCAGGATATCCACCCGTGAGCGCGGCTCGAGCGCGGTGTCGAGATCGGCCCGCTCGCGGTCGACGTACACGTTGATGTGGGGGCGCAGGCCACGGCCGGGCTCGCAGAGCCGGTCGCGCATCCCCGGCCAGCGCTGCTCGAGCCCATCGATGGCATCCGACACGGTCGCGGCCTCGAGCTCGACCTCGCGAGGCAGGTCGGGGAAGAGCCGGGGGAGGGTCGCAGGGAGGTGAAGTGCGGCCACGCTACCCCACCACCGCCACTTCGACCGACGAGATGGAGGGCAGGTAGCTCGCGATCTCCGACCATGACTCGCCCTCGTCGGCGCTTGCGAACAGCTGGCCCGTACTCGTCCCGAAGTAGAGGCCGGGCTCGTCGAAGTTGTCGATCGCAAGCCCTTCGCGCAGCACGCCGAGGTAGGCGTCGCGCTGCGGGAGGCCGCGTTCGAGCGGCTGCCAGCCGGCGCCCGCGTCGCGCGTGCGCCAGACCGTGACGCGGCCGTCCGGCGTGAAACGGCCGTGGCCGGGATCGAGCGGGATCACGTAGAAGCTGTCGCGATCGTGCGGGTGGGCGGCGGCCGCGAAGCCGAAGTCGGTCGGCAGCCCGTCGGTGATCTCGGTCCACGAGTGGCCGGCGTCGTCGCTGCGGTGCATGCCGCAGTGGTTCTGCTGGTACATGCGGCTGTGGTCGACCGGCGACATCACCAGCTTGTGGACGCAGAAGCCGACCTCGGGATTCTCGAGCGGCCACTCGGCCCGCAGGCCGTGGTTGCGCGGCGTCCAGGACGCGGCGTTGTCGGTCGTCTCGAAGACGCCGAAGCCCTGGATCGTGACCCAGAAGTGGGCGGGATCCTCGGGGTCGAGCATGATCGCGGGCATGCCCAGATGCCCGGGCGGCTGCCGCTCCGGGTTGTTCCAGTCGCCGCGCCCGGGCTGGTCGTCGAGCGTGCTCAGGAGTGACCATGTCGCCCCGCCGTCTCGGCTCTCGAACACCCCGGCCGCCTCGGCGCCGGCCAGCACGCGGCCGTGGGCGGCGGCAACTCCCGAGACCTTCGAGAGCCTCAGGTCGCCCTCGGGGTAGGCCAGGCCCTCGCTCGAGAGCTCCCAGCTCTCGCCGAGGTCGGAGCTGCGCCAGACGCCGGCGCCGTGCCACTCGCTCGCGGCGGCGGCGAAGATTGTCCCGGAGTCGCCGTCGAGGACGGCGTGGTAGACCGGCCACCCGTCGCAGTAGGGGCCGCGCACCTTCCAGTCGCGGCGATCCCTGTCACTTTCCAGGATGAAACAGCCCTTCCGGGTTCCGACCAGGAGCACAACCTGCTGCGGCATCGTCAGTCCTCTCGCTTCGACATCGACAGTCTTATCACTACCGACCGTCGCCCGTGCCGAAACTCATCGGTGCCGGAGCACAGCGGCTGCGGCGCGCCGACGCTCACTTGATGTCGGACATCGGCTTTATGTACGTGCTCGGGTCGGCAAGCTCCCTGGTCGCGATCGACACGAAGTAGTTGTATTGGGCTGCTTGAGGAGTTGGTCGGCCAGCGCCTCGCCGAGCTGGGTGTTGCTGTTACGGATGAAGGTGGTCACCTGCGTTCGCGCCGGCGGGGGCACGTCGACCGCGATCAGCGGGATGTTCGCGGCCGTCGCCCGCTGCACCGGGCGGATGAAGAGCCACGGGAACTGCGTCATCCAGGCCATCCCGTCCCTGGATGTCTGCGTGGCGGTCTGGAACAGCTGCACCTCGGCGTTGCCGTCGTTGTTTGCCGGCGCACTCTCGGTGAAGTGCACTCCGGGGGTGTGGTCGGCGGCGGCCTTGGCGCCGAGCGCCATCTCCAGGGCAAAGTTGGTGAACGGCCCCGGATAGATGTAGGCCAGGTTGACCTGCCTGGGGCCGCCCGACCCGGACGAGGAGGTCGAGGACGAGGACGAGCTCTCGCACGACGCCAGCGCCGCCGGTCCGAGGATGGCGATGGCGGCGAGTGCCGTGCGTTGGAGCTTCGATCGTGAGGGCGCGAAACGCATTTCTCGCTCAGACCGCCGGCACGTAGTCGAGCGAGACGAGCCCGCTTGCGTACGACCGCGATCCGACGAGCCTCAGGCGCCGGCGCTCTTGCAGGCCGGCGAACAGCGGCGACCCGGCACCCAGGACGACGGGGACGATGGTCACCGTCAGCTCGTCGACCAGCCCGGCGGCCATGAACTGCCTGATCAGCACCCCGCCGTCGAGATAGATGTTGCCGTCGGTATCGGCGCGCACAGCGGCCAGGATCTGCTCGGGCTCGCCGCCGACGGCGCGGACGCTGGGCACCACCGGGTCGAGCGGCCGTGAGGTCGCCACGAAGACCGGGGTCTCGCCGTACGGCCAGCCGTCGAACCCCAGCACCACGTCGTAGGTGGTGCGGCCGATCAGGATCGCCGCGGTCGCGGCGATGAACTCGTTGTAGCCGTGGTCCTCGCCGCCGCCTTCCGGGAGCCAGCTCAGGTCGTCCCCCGGGCCGGCGATGAACCCATCCAGCGACGTCGCGATGAACACGCGCACCTTGCCCGTCACAGGTGCACCACGAAGACGAGCACCGCGACGACCTCGAGAAGCAGCACGGCTCCGCTTGCGAGCGCCCAAGCCCGCAGCAACCGGCGCCGCTCGGGCACGTGCTCGTCGCGCATCAGCGAAAGGGCGACCACGAGCCCGATCAGGCGGCCCGCCGGCGCCAGGATCGTGAGTGCCGTCATCCCCGCGATCTGTCCGCCCGTATAGGGCC
>DATCPV010000196.1:0-1929 GCA_036569885.1 Gaiellales bacterium
GACCTCCCCCGCCGCATCATCGCCTCGGGCATGCTCGGCTCCGAGACGATCGGCGGAGCGGAGCGGGTGGTGGCCGACGGCTGGGCCGCCGAGCTGGTGGAGCCGTGACCCGCCACACCTACCGCTTCCTCGCGGCCGACGTGCGCAGCGGGGTGGCCGTGCTGGCCGACGGCGAGCGCCGCCACCTGGAGCAGGTGCTGCGCCTGCGGGTGGGCGATACTTGCGAGGTCGCCGCCGGCGGTCGCGCGTACCGTGCCCGCGTCGTCGCCGGAGGTCTGGAGCTCGAGGAGGAGATCGACGTCGTGACGACACCCCCCATCACCGTGTGGCTGGCCCAGCCGGGCGGCCGCTCCGACGACGCGGTCGAAAAGCTGACCGAGCTGGGCGTGGCCCGCATCGGTGCCCTGCGCTCCCGGCTGCTCAAGGGCGAGTTCACCGACGCGCGCACCGAGCGCTGGCGGCGGGTCGCCTCGGCGGCGGCGAAGCAGTCCAAGCAGGCGGGCGTGCCTGAGATCCTGGCGCCTGCCGACTACGCCGACGTGCTCTCGCCGGAGGCGGTCGTCCTGAGCCACACCGGCGCGTCGGGCGGCCTCGCCGACCGCATCGTCGGCCGTCGTCAAGCGACGCTGCTGATCGGCCCCGAGCCGGGCTTCTCCGAGGAGGAGCTCGACCTCGCCCGCTCCCGCGGTGTCGCCGTGGCGACGTTCGGGCCGGTCGTGCTGCGAACCGAGACGGCCGCTGTCGTCGCGGCAGCCCTGGCCCTGCGCGAGATGGGCTTCCTGGGATGACCGCGTTCGCCGTCGAGTTCCTGGGCTGCAAGGTCTCGATGGCCGACGCCCAGGCCGTGCGCGAGCGCCTGGCCGGCGACGGCCATGCCGAGGTCGAGCCTGAGCGGGCGCAGGTGCGGGTCGTGAACACGTGCTGCGTTACCGCCGAGGCGGTTGCCAAGTCGCGCAAGGCCGTGCGCCGGGCGGCCGCGAGCGCCGAGCGGGTGCTGGTGACGGGGTGCGCCGCGAACCTTGCCGGCGGCGCGCTCGCCGACGTTGCTCCGAACGCGACCGTCCTGCCCGCCCGCGCCGAGCTCGTGCCCGGGGCCGCCTCGAGCTGGGTGGGATCGCTCGGCTGCACCGGTGGCGCTGTGCCCGCCTTCGCCCGCACGCGCGCGTACGTGAAGGTGCAGGACGGCTGCTCGTTCGCATGCAGCTACTGCGTCATCCCGCAGGTGCGCGGCCAGAGCCGCAGCCGTGCCTCGGCCGCCGTCCTCGCCGAGATCGCCCGCCGAGCATCGCAAGGTCACCGCGAGGTCGTCCTGACCGGCATCAACCTGGGCTGTTTCCGCGACCGCGCCGCCGGGATGCGGCTGGCGGACCTGGTGGTGGCGGCGGCCGAGGTGGACGGGATCGAGCGCGTCCGCCTGTCGTCGATTGAGGTCAACCACCTGACCGATGCGCTGCTGGACGCGCTGGGCCATCCCCGTGTCGCCGCCCACCTGCACGTGCCCATGCAGTCGGGCGACGATTCGGTGCTCCGGGCGATGCGCCGCCGCTACAGCGCCGATCGGTTCCTGGCCCGGATGCACAGGGCGAGCGAGCGGGTGGCCGGCGTGAACCTGACGACAGACGTGATCGTGGGCCACCCCGCCGAGACCGAAGCGGCGTTCGCCGCCACGCTGCACGCTGCCGGCGAGGCCGGGTTCACCAAGGTGCACGTGTTTCCGTATTCGCCCCGGCCCGGGACGGCCGACGGCGGCCGCGCCGGTGTGGCCGCCGCGGTCAAGCGCCGCCGCTGCGCGGAGCTGCGGGCGTTCTCGGATGCGCGCGGCGCGGCCCACCGGGCGGCCAAGCGCGGCCGGCGTGAGCGCGTGCTGGTCGAGACCGCCGCCGGCCGCGGCCACTGCGACGACCTGACCGCGTTCCTGGTGCCCGGAGC
>DATCPV010000197.1:0-6352 GCA_036569885.1 Gaiellales bacterium
CGGCGCCTCCATGGCGGTCAACCTGGCCTGGCCGCGCAAGGAGTTCTACGGCGTCAAGTGGTATCAGCACTATGGGCCGATCACCGGCATCGCAGCAGTCGTGATCGTCGGCCTGTTGCTCTATTACGGCCGCCAGCAGCATCACGGGACGGTGCTTTCTGAGCACCGCGCGGACATGGCCTCTGGCATCGCCCCGGCTCCAGCCGAGGGCGACTGAGCTCGTGGGAGCGGGGGCAGCGTCCGCACCGATGACGCTGTCCCCCGACCAGCTGCGCCGGCTGGTTCGGCGCGACCTCATGGTTGCCGGCGGCGGCGCGCTGCTGGCCATCTGGTCGCTCGCGATCGTCGCCGCCGCCCGCTTCGGGCTCATCTCGACGCTCACCTCCGGCCGGGTGGTGGTCTCGATTGCGGGCCTGGTGGGCGCCGCCTGCGTGTGGTCGTGGGCCGCGGGGCCGCGCGAGTACCTGCGCGACCGCCTGATCGTGATGACGCCGGTGTTCCTGATCGCCGGCCCCGGCCTGATCGGCGTTCACGACCTGGGCGGCGGGATCGCCGTCGGCATCCTCTCGGGGGCGGTGGGCTTCAGCGCGGCGGCCCTTCTGGGCCTGGTCTGGGGCTCCCGCCGCCGCTGACTGTGCCAAACGGGGTCAGACCCCTTTTGGCGCATATACCCTGCCGCGCATGAGCCAGACGTACGTCTACTCCATGTACCGGGCGAACAAGTTCTTCGGCCCCGAGCGGCAGGTGCTGCGCGAGATCTCCCTCTCGTTCCTGCCGGGCGCGAAGATCGGCGTGCTTGGCCCAAACGGTGCCGGCAAGTCCACGCTGCTTCGGATCATGGCCGGCCTGGACGAGCCCTCGAACGGCGAGGCCCGGATCGCCCCGGGCGCGACCGTTGGGTATCTGCCCCAGGAACCCGAGCTCGACGAGGCCAAGGACGTGCGCGGCAACGTCGAGGACGGCGTCGCCGAGAAGCGGGGGCTGCTCGACCGCTACAACGAGATCTCGGCCCGCTTCGCCGAGCCGATGTCCGACGACGAGATGCAGACGCTGCTCGAGGAGCAGGGCGAGGTGCAGGACCGCATCGACCGCACAGACGCCTGGAGCCTCGACCGGATGCTGGACGTCGCCATGGACGCGCTGCGGCTGCCGCCGGCCGACGCCGAGGTGACCAACCTCTCGGGTGGCGAGCGGCGCCGCATCGCCCTGTGCCGCCTGCTCCTCTCGTCGCCCGACCTGCTGCTGCTCGACGAGCCGACCAACCACCTGGACGCCGAGTCGGTGGCCTGGCTCGAGCGGTTCCTGGACGACTACGCAGGCACCGTGCTGGCCGTCACGCATGACCGCTACTTCCTCGACAACGTCGCCGGCTGGATCCTCGAGCTCGACCGCGGCCACGGCATCCCCTTCCAGGGCAACTACTCGTCGTGGCTCGAGCAGAAGCAGGCGAGGCTTGCGGTGGAGGAGAAGCAGGAGTCGGCCCGCCGCCGCACGCTCCAGCGCGAGCTCGAGTGGGTGCGGATGGCGCCCCGCGCCCGGCACGCGAAGAGCAGGGCGCGCGTGCAGGCGTACGATCAGTTGCTGGCAGAGGAGAAGGCGGTCAAGCTGGACACGGTCGAGATCCACATCCCGGCCGGGGCGCGGCTGGGCGACGTGGTCGTCGAGACCCAGAACCTGCGCAAGGGCTACGGCGACCGGCTGCTGATCGACGACCTCACCTTCTCGCTCCCGGCGGGCGGCATCGTCGGCGTGATCGGCCCCAACGGTGCCGGCAAGACGACCCTCTTTCGCATGATCGCCGGCGAGGAGCAGCCGGACGCCGGCGAGCTGCGGGTCGGCCCGACGGTGGAGCTCGCCTACGTCGACCAGGCCCGGTCGGACCTCGACCCCGCGGCCACGGTGTGGAAGGAGATCTCCGGCGGCAAGGAGCGGATCACGGTCGGGCCGCGCGAGGTCGCCTCACGGGCGTACGTCGCCTCGTTCAACTTCCGCGGCGGCGACCAGCAGAAGCGCGTCGGCGACCTCTCGGGCGGAGAGCGCAACCGGCTGCACCTCGCCAAGCTGCTGCGCTCGGGCGGCAACCTGCTGCTGCTGGACGAGCCGACCAACGACCTGGACGTGGACACGCTGCGGGCGCTCGAGGACGCACTCGTGTCGTTCGCCGGCTGCGCGGTGGTCATCAGCCACGATCGCTGGTTCCTCGACCGGATCGCGACCCACATCCTCGCCTTCGAGGGCGACTCGCAGGTGGTCTGGTTCGAAGGCGCCTACGACGAGTACGAGGAGCACCGGCACAAGCGGCTCGGCGCCGAGGCCGACCAGCCCCACCGGATTCGCTACAAGCCGCTCGTGCGGCCGTAGCCTCCGGTTAGCCGCTCGTCTCCTGCGCGAAGACGAAGAACAGCTGATGGCGCTCGCCCATGAACCCGGTCGACTCGACCGTGGTGGTCGTGACCAGCTCCCACCCCTCGGCTGCCGATGCGTTCAGGCGCTCCTCGAACCCCTCGGCGCTGAGCGATCCGCCCCAGAAGACGGTGTCCTGCGATGTGACGACCTTGTAGTGCTTCGTGGCGACTGGGTTCGCGAGCGGTGCTGCTGCTCCTGCAGCGGTGGCCCCGACCGTTGCGAGGTGTCACAACTCCGTGCCAAAACGAACCGCCACACCAACCGGGGACTGTCCCCGGTTCGAGCGCCCGGTGTGCTGCCCTGGAGGAGTGGGCGGTCAGTCCTCCTGCCAGTAGACGCCGCGGTCGTCGTGGGTCAACTCGAGCCGCCGTCCGTCCGGGTCGCGCAGGACGACGAACCGCTGCCAGGCGTTGGGCGCGACCGGCTCGCGCTGCACCGCACCCATCTGCCGCGCGCGAGCGAGCGCCTCGTCGAAGCCGGCGGCGTCCACATCGAACGCGATCTCGTCGGGATCCTCCGCCGGCCGGCCCTCGGAGGCAAAGAAGACGAGGATCACAGAGCCTGCGCGGATCGGGTCGTGGGAGCCCGTGAGCGCCTCGGCGTCCAGGAGTTCGAGGTAGAACGCGCGCAGCCCGACCGGATCGGGCGTGCGAAAGGCGATGTGGTTGATGCCCAGCACAGCCACGCCGTCAGCGTAGAGCGTTTCGGGCGGCCATGCCCTCGGTCGCGTCACGGGGCTGTAATGGACCGTGTTCCCCGGGGATTCACGGCCGGTACAGTCAGGCGGATGACGGCCTCCTACGACCGGATCGGAACGACGTATGCGAGCACCCGCCGGCCGGACCCACGCATCCAGGCCGCGATCTGGGATGCGCTCGGCGATGCCGAGACGGTGGTCAACGTCGGCGCCGGGTCGGGCTCCTACGAGCCGCCACAGACCGTGCTCGCGGTGGAGCCCTCGGCGGTGATGATCGCTCAGCGGCCCGCCGGTTCGGCGCCGGTGGTGCAGGCGTCGGCCGAGGCGATCCCCCTCGCCGAGGATGCCGTCGACGTTGCCCTCGCGGTGCTGACCAACCACCACTGGCGCGATCAGGAGCGTGGCTTTGCCGAGATGCGCCGGGTCGCGCGGCGGGTGGTCGTGTTCACCTGGGACCCCGACTTCGCCGAGGCCTTCTGGCTGGTGCGCGACTACGTGCCGGAGTCGGCCGCCTATGACCGTGAGCGGTTCCTGTCGCTCGAGCGGGTGTCCGAGCTGGTGGGCGCCGAGGCGACGGTGACGACGGTGCCGGTGCCGCACGACTGCCAGGACGGCTTCTTCGGCGCCTTCTGGCGCTATCCCGAGGCGTACCTCGATCGCCGGGTCCGGGCCGGCATGTCGAACCTGGCGCACTTCGGCGCGCGGTACGACTCCGCGTTCGAGCGGCTGGCCGCGGATATCCAGAGCGGCGCCTGGAAGGCGCGCCATCACGACCTGCTCGAGCTCTCGGAGATCGACCTCGGTTACCGGCTGGTGGTTGCCGAGCGCGGCTGAGTATCATCGCGGCGTGGCCGAATACCGCATCACCAGCTGGCGCGATATCCCGACGATGGTGACCGCGCGCGACTCGTCCGGCTCGACCGCCAAGGTGGCACTCCCCGACCGCTTTCAGGAGGCCATCGACGAGGCGGCCATGCGCCAGGGGCTGGCCGGGTCGGACGCCTACCTCGACGCGTGGCAGCAGGGCGACTGGGAGAGCGCCGACGGCGCGCCCGACGAGGTGGCCGCCCGGATCGCGGCCGAGCTCGACGCGGCCCATCCGCCCGAGCGGCTGGACGCGATGCTCGACGCCTGATCCCGCCGGCCGCATTGGCGTAGAATCGGCGCCACTCGACCTGCACCAGATCCCCCTGGGAGGCGGACATGGCGCGCACGCCCTATGACTACATCATCATCGGCGGAGGCTCGGCGGGCTCGGCGCTCGCGAACCGCCTCAGCGCCGATCCGTCCACCCGCGTCCTTGTGCTCGAGGCCGGCCGCAACGACTACAAGTTCGACTTCTTCATCCACATGCCGGCGGCGCTGACCTACCCGATCGGCAGCCGCTTCTACGACTGGAAGTACGAGTCGGAGCCCGAGCCGAACATGCACGGCCGCCGCGTCTACCACGCCCGCGGCAAGGTCCTGGGCGGGTCGAGCAGCATCAACGGGATGATCTTCCAGCGCGGCAACCCGATGGACTACGAGCGCTGGGCCGGCGACCCCGGGATGGAGGCGTGGGACTACGCCCACTGCCTTCCGTACTTCAAGAAGATGGAGACGTGCCTGGCGGGCGCCGACGAGTGGCGGGGCGGCGACGGCCCGCTCGTGCTCGAGCGCGGCCCGGCCACGAGCCCGCTCTTCCAGGCCTTCTTCGAGGCCGTCCAGCAGGCCGGGTACCAGCTCACGACCGACGTCAACGGCTACCGCCAGGAGGGCTTTGCCCCGTTCGACCGCAACATCCACCGCGGCCGCAGGCTGAGCGCCGCCCGCGCCTACCTGCACCCGGTCATGGACCGGCCGAACCTGACGGTGAAGACCAACGCGTTCGTGCGCCGGCTGGTGTTCGACGGCACGCGGGCGACGGGCGTCTCGTTCGACCTCGGTCGCGGCCCGACCCGGCGGGCGTACGCCAACGAGATCATCGTCTGCGGCGGCGCGATCAACTCCCCGCAGCTGTTGCAGCTGTCCGGCGTCGGCAACGCCGCCGAGCTCAAGGCGCTCGGCGTCGACGTCGTCCACGACCTGCCCGGGGTGGGCGAGAACCTGCAGGATCACCTCGAGGTGTACGTGCAGTACGGCAGCAAGCTGCCGGTGTCGGTGTCGCCGGCGCTGCTCTACCGCAACCGGCCGAAGGTGTTCCTGGAGTGGCTGCTTGCGCGCAGCGGAGACGGCGCCACCAACCACTTCGAGGGCGGCGGGTTCGCGCGCTCGAACGACGACGTGCCCTATCCCAACCTGATGTTCCACTTCCTGCCGCTCGCGATCCGCTACGACGGCTCCAAACCGGCCGGCGGGCACGGCTACCAGGTGCACATCGGGCCGATGTGGTCGGACACCCGCGGCACGGTCAAGATCACCTCGACCGACCCCACCGTCCACCCGGCGCTGCGGTTCAACTACGTGTCGACCGAGCAGGACCGGCGCGAATGGGTCGAGGCGATCCGTGTGGCCCGCAACATCCTCACCCAGCCGGCGTTCGACCCCTACAACGCGGGCGAGGTCAGCCCCGGGCCGAGCGTCTCGACCGACCAGGAGATCCTCGACTGGGTGGGCCGCGACGGCGAGACCGCCCTGCACCCCTCATGCACCTGCGCCATGGGCACCGGCAAGATGTCGGTCGTCGATCCCACCAACATGCGCGTGCACGGCCTCGACGGACTGCGCGTGGTGGACGCCTCGGCGATGCCCTACGTCACGAACGGCAACATCTATGCGCCGGTGATGATGATGGCCGAGAAGGCCGCCGACCTGATCCTGGGCAACACGCCGCTCGAGCCCTCGAAGGCCGAGTTCTACCGCCACGAGCCCAAGGCCGCCGCCGCCGACGGCAAGAAGTAGCCGGGAAACCCGGGGACTGTCCCCGGTTGGTTTGCGTGCGAGAATTGGCGCACGTTTGTGACAGGTCGCGGTCTGGCTAGGCGAGCTCGAGGATGACGCGGGTCGCGTCGCCCGAGCGGACCAGGCCCATCGCCGCGTCCGCCTCGTCCAGCGACAGCCGGTGCGAGATGAGCCGGTCGATCGGGAGGTGGCCGCGCCGGTGCAGGTCGAGGATCAGCGGGAAGTCGCGGTCTGGCCGCGCAGAGCCGTAGATCGAGCCCAGCACCCGCCGCTCCATCCGCGGAATCGACAGGGCCGGCAGCGTGATCGTGGCATCGGCGCGGGGGATCCCGCACAGCACCGCCGCGCCACGGGCTCGGGTCGAGAGGA
>DATCPV010000198.1:0-8203 GCA_036569885.1 Gaiellales bacterium
GAGGAACACTTCGACCAGGGCCGCGTAGCTCTCGGGCTCCTCGAGGTGGGCGCAGTGCGCGCTTTGCTCGAACACGTGCATCCGTGCTCCCTCGATGCCGCGGGTGATCGTCTCGGAGCAGCCGGGGACGATCTCGTCGTAGCGGCCGCATGTGACCAGCGTCGGCACGTTGATGCGATGCAGGTCGGCGGTGCGGTCCCAGTCGCGCAGGCGGCCGATGACGTCGAACTCGGTCGGGCCGTTCATCGTCAGGTAGACCTGGTTTCCGTCCATCTGCTCGCTCGATCGCACCAGGGCGTCGGGCCACGGGTCGAGCCGGCACAGATGGCGGCGGTAGAACTCCTGCACCGCTGCCTGGTAATCGGGGTGGTCGTACTCCCCCTTCGCCCCCAGGTCGATCAGCACCGTTCGGTGCGGCTCGGGCAGCGCCTCGATCAACCCGCGCGCTCCGGCGGTGAACTCGGGGATGCTGGCCGAGGTGCTCGCCAGCACAAGCCGCTCGATGCCGGCCGGACGGCCGGTCATGTACTCGATCGCGAGCCACCCGCCCCACGACTGGCCCAGGAGGTGGCAGCGGTCGAGGCCGAGCGCCGCCCGCACCTGGCCGAGTTCCTCCACCGCACGCTCGACCGTCCACAGCGATGGATCGTCAGGGAGGTCGGAGCGACCGCAGCCGAGCTGGTCGTAGACGACCACGCTGCGATGCTCGGCGAGCCGCTCGGCCAGCGGCAGCATGTAGTCGCACGCCGCTCCCGGTCCGCCGTGCAGGAGCAGCACCGGCGTGCTCTCGCGCGGCCCCATCCAGGCCGACCAGACGGTGCCGCCGGTGACCTCGACGCGCCGCTCCTCGGTGTTCGTCGTCGGCATCCCGGGGCGACCCTACCGCACCGGCCCCGGTCGGGCCGGGGCCGGTGCGGCGGTCATGCGATCAGCTGCAGATCCAGCTCGGACTGGAGGTGGCGCAGCTGTTGCCGGAGAACACGTTGCCGGCTCCCGCGCCATCCCAGAGGATGTCGAAGGGAGAATTGCCGGACAGGTGGTTTCCGGTCACCGTGTCGAACGCGGCGTCGTGACCGGGGCCTGCCGAGAGCAGCAGGAGGCCGCCCGAGAACGGCGACGGCCCGGAGGCGACGTTGTTTCGGATCGTGTTGTCGTGCACGGTCGAGTGCTGCGCGCCGAGGAGCAGCACGCCGATTCCGGACACGGCGGGACCGCCGTCGCTGGCGGCGCACGCCTTGTCGTTCGCCCACGACTTGTTGTGTCTGAGCGTGAGGTTGTGCTCGCCGCCGGGCTGCCCGTCGTCGAGGAAGAACACGCCGATGCAGTTGCCCCACATCTGGTTGTCGCGCACGACCCCGTGAGCCGAGTGGCGCACGAAGATCCCGAACTCGTTGTTGAACGAGACGTTGTGCGCGATCACGTAGTTGGCGTGGGGGGAGTCGCCCAGGTAGAAACCGGGCGCGCCGTTGTCGTGCGAGACGTTCCACAGGTAGCGGCCGCCGTGCTGGACGAACCCGACGATGCCGTAGTCGCCGTTCCAGGCCGCGATGTCGTGAGTGATGCTGGTGCCGGCCACGTTGTAGAGGAAGATCCCCTCTCCGCTGAAGTGCTCGACCCGGAAGCCGGAGATGCTGTTGCCCCGAGCAGCGGGCGGGATGGCGTTGAAGCTCGAGTCCAGGTTGCCGACCACGCAGATGCCGCTGACCGCGGGCGCGCTCACCTGGGTGCAGAGTCCCGTCGGGTGGGCCGGCGGAAGCAGCGTCACGTGATGGCCGACCAGGTGAATGCCGTTCTTCCGGATCACGACCGTCTGGTGGTACGTGCCGCGGTGGACGAGCACCGTGTCGCCCGGGTGGGCACGGTTGACGGCCTTCTGGATGGAGTGCCCAGGCCACACGTTGCGGGTTTTTGCAAACGCGGGCGCTGCGAGCACCGCGAGTGCAATGGCCGCGAGCCCAAGGGTGAGTCCGAGTCGCTTCATACCGCCTACCTCCGCTGGTTGTCGGGTTATTGCAACGCGACTCTACCCTATGCACCAGTCTCCTACACCAATTTTCTTACAGGAGGTAGCGGCTGGAGTAGGGCACCTCGGCAGCGGGCGGGCAGGTGAGCGGCTCGCCGTCGAGGCTCACCGTTTGGGCGGCAGAGTCGACCGAGATGGTGCCCGTGCGGCTGTTCCGCACCATGTCGGCGGCCGTCAGACGGCGACAGTCCGAGACGGCGGCGCGGCCGCGTGTGATGGGGAGGTCAGCGTCCATCGCGGCTGTGGCCAGGAACGCGAGCGATCCGCGGCCCGGAGCTGCGCCGGTGGCGGCGATCTGGGGGCGGACGCTGACCGGCTCGGTCATCATCGTGGTCGCGTTGCCGCCGCCGGAGGCGCCCCACGCCGGCATGCCCGCCTTGAGCACGAGCTCGGGCCGGACGGGGAAGAGCGCGGGCCACCACAGCGTCATGTCGGCTACGCGGCCGACCTGCAGGGAGCCCACGTCTGCCGAGAGCCCGTGGGCGATCGCCGGGTTGATGGTGACCTTGGCGAGGTAGCGAAGCACGCGCTCGTTGTCGTCCGGCCCCGCATCCGGGCCGCGCTGGGCCTTCATCACTGCCGCGCACTGGAACGCGCGCCGCAGCGTCTCGCCGACCCGGCCCATCCCCTGGGAGTCGGACGAGAGGATCGGGATGACTCCCAGGTCGTGCAGCACGGTCTCGGCCGCCATTGTCCACGGCCGCACGCGCTCGCGCAGGATCGTGGCGTCGCCGGGGCGTTTGCCAGGGTCGAGGACGTGGACCGCGGCGACCATGGTGAGGTTCTCGGCCTCGGCGCCGACGCCGAACGGGACGGTCGGGTTGGTGGACGAGGTCAGGAACCGCTCGCGCCCCGCCAGCGACAGCAGGTCGGGTGCATGGCCGCCGCCCACACCCTCGATGTGGTACAGGTGCACGGTCCGGCCGTCGAGCACGCGGGCGGTGTCCTCGGCGAGCAGCGCCTCGTTCAGGCCGTCGGTGTGGATGGCGAGCTGCACGTCGTGGCGGTCGGCGACGTCGAGCGCGCAGCGCAGCTGCTCGGGCCCGGCGGCGACGTCCTCGTGGATCTTCAGGCCCGCGCCACCCGCGGTGAGCGACTCCTCGACGCCCTCGGGCCGCGACGACGACGCGCGCACCAGGAAGGCGACGTTGATCGGGACGCTCTCGAGTGCCGCCCAGGCGGTGGCCAGGCAGTCGGCGGGGTTTGCGCCCAGGTTCCAGACGGGGCCGTAGTCCTGGGCGACCCACGTCGTCACGCCCCCCGCAAGCGCGGATTCGGCGATCTGGGGCGAGAGCCAGTGCATGTGGGAGTCGACCGCGCCGGGGGCGACGATGAGGCCGCGCGCGTCCACGACCGCCGTCTGGGCGTCGAGGACGACGTCGATCCCGTCCATGGTGTCGGGGTTGCCGGCTCGTCCCACCGCGCAGATGCGGCCGGCGCGGACGCCGATCGACGTCCGGCGCACGCCCAGCACCGGGTCGAGCACGAGCCCGCCGATGACGGCGATGTCGACGCCTCCGCGCTCCGCCCGCACGCCGAGTCCGTCGCGGTGGTTGCCGCCCCAGGCCGGCACGATCTCGTCCGGCCCCGAGACGTCGTCGGCCTCCGGAGCCACCCACAGGTCGCCGTCGCCGAGCTGCGTCAGATCACTTGCCGGCATCGGCATACCCCCGTTCGCGGGCGAGGGCGAGCGCCGCCTCGAGCGCTCCGGGCTCGTCCAGGCGGCCGTCGACAAGCCCGCCGTGGCCGCGGACGATGCGGTTGCCCCCGATCGCGACCAGCCGCGCCTCCGCGGTCGTGCCGGGCTGGAAGACCACCTTCGCCCCCGGACTCACCGCGAGCCGCATTCCCCATGCCGCGCGGCGGTCGAAGCGCAGCACCCGGTTCGTCTCGAAGAAGTGGAAGTGCGACGTCACCCCGACCGAGACGGCGCCCAGGTTCTCGACGGCCAGCGTCACCTCCGCCGGCAGCCAACGCTGCTCGATCTCCCGGGTGAGGTCGGGAGGGCCGTCGCGCAGGATCGGTTCGATGAGGACGATCAGCCGCGGCCCGTCCGGGAACAGCGGCTCGAGTTCGATCCTGTTCGCGAGGTCGGCGACGCCCTCCTGCACGTCGTCCGGCCCGAGCAGCCCGTAGGCGCGCCGCTCGACCTCGGCATAGGCGAGCCCGTCGCGCGCGAGCTCCATCGTCTCGTCCGCGATCACGGCGACGGCCTCGGCCTGGCTCAGCCGCAGGCCGCGACTCCTCCGCCGGCGGGCCAGCTCCGCCGCGAGGAACAGGGTCAGGCGGTCGTGTTCTTGCGGCAGCAGGCGCACGGCGCAGTTGACCGCATCCGACGTGGGCGAGTCAAGTCCGAGCCGGCGGCGGGGCTGTGGTGAGGATCACGTGCGCGTCATGGGCCGCGGGCGGGCCGAAGCCGCACATGCACGTGCTGAACCGGTCGTGCACCGGGCGGCCCGAATCGTGCCGCGCACGTCGACCCAGAGGACGGTCAGCGGGCAGGGGCACACAAGGCCGGAATCGTGCGGGGCGGTCTGGAAGTCGGTGATCGCGAGGCACTCCTGCGCCTGCCACCCCAGGATCCCGCCGGCGCCAAGGAGCGCGAGTCCGGCCAGGGCGATGGCCAGGTGGATGTTCCGCATGCCGGTTGGACGGTGAGGATGAGCCCACGGTTCCAGGCCTTGCGCTCGCGTTCTACTTCATATAGCATGGATGGTATAAGTCTTGCATGTCAGACGGCAGATGCCGACAAGGATCGTGACGCATGCCCGATCAGCCACACACCGAGATTCACGCCCTGCAGGTCGATGTCATCCGGCTGACACGACGGCTCGCCGAGCTCGAGCAGACCGTGCTCGAGCTCCAGGGCGCACCGCTCGGAGCCCCGGCATACGTCGAGCCCGAGCCGATCTTCGTCGAGCCGCCGCCCGCGCCTGCTCCCGTGGGGCCGTCCCCGCAGCGCCGGCCTGCGCCCCCGCCGCAGCCGCAGCCGCAGATCGACTGGGCCAAGGTGGCGGCGCGGCTCTTCACCGCAGCCACCCTGGCATGGGCGGGCGGGATCGCCACGGCGCTCGGAGTGGTGTTGCTGTTCGTCATGGCGGCGAGCCGTGGCTGGGTGACCCCGCCGATGCGCGTGGGCATGGGCATGACCGTCTCGCTCGTGATGCTGGCCGCGGCGATCGAGCTCGACCGCCGCCGGTGGCGGGCGGACGCGATCCTGGCTGCGGCGGGGGTCGGTGTTGCCGGGCTCTACACGACTCTCTGGGCGTCGACGTGGCTCTACCACCTGCTTGCAGGCGGGGTGGCAGCCCCGCTGGCAATGGTCATCGCCGCGCTCGCGGTGGCGGTCGCCATCCGGATCCGCCGGGAACCGCTGGCGGTCTTCGGTGTTGTCGGGGCGATGCTCGCACCCGTCCTCGTGAGTCTCAGGTTCACCGCGTCGGGCGTGCTCTTCGCGATGATCATGATGGCCGCCACGCTGCCGCTCTACCACCGCCTTCACTGGCGCCGCCTGATCGCCGCAGGCTGGCTCGTCGGCTACTTCGAGGCGGCGGCGCTTCTGATCGCCTCCTCTCGCCACACGGGCTTCGGCGCTCAGGTCGTCGCCGTGCTCGTCGCCGGCCTGTTGCTCGTGGCCATGGTGTTCGTGGTGGAGTTGCTCCCTCCGACCCGCGCCCGGGTCAGCGGGTTGGGCGGGCTGATTGCCTCGAGCTCGTTCACGCTCTTCGTGGGAGACGTGTTCCTCTACGCGGGGGAACGCCACGTCGGTGGACACTCCCCCGCCGGGCTTGGGCTTTTGGTCGTGACGGCGGTGTGGGCGCTGCTGGCAGCCGTCCCGCCTGTCATTCGCCGGGCGCACCCCGACCTGACCGACATCATGGCGGCATTCGCGCTCACCGCCGCCGCGGCCGCGACCGGCCTCCTGGCCGGCGGCCCGGCGCTGGTATGCGCATGGGCCGCGGAATCGGCCGCGCTTGTCGTCGCCGCCGAGCGGATCGCCCGGCGGAGCAGCGGCCGGCAGGTGCGCATCACCATTGCCTCGGCGGCCTACCTGGGTCTGGCCACGCTCGCCGCGCTTCGGGTGCTGGTGCCGGTGGCCCGTCACATGACGCACCTTGGCGCAGGAACGGGGCAGGGCACGATCGCCCTCGCTGCCGTCGCGATCGCCGGCGTCGTCTTCTGCTACGGCACCCGCTGGGTCGAACGCCCCGAGCGCGCCGCGCTGTGGACGCTTCCCGCCGTCGCGATCGGCGCCCTGCCTGCCTGGGCGCTTGGTGCCGAGTGGGCAGTCGTCGCCTACGCCGGTCTGGCGGCCGCGCTCCTCGTGTACCGCCGCTCGCCGATCATGATCGGCTGGCTGCGTGACGGCGACGCGATCGTGATCGCCGCGGCCTGGTGGACCGTCGGCGTATGGGCGGCGCTCGCCGTGACGTCCCCGGTCGAGGATCTGCTCGCGGCATCGTGGGGAGGGCTCGGCGAGCGCCACGGCCTGCCGGGGCTTGTCGCCCTCGCCGTCGCGGGCGGCGTCTTCGCCTGGTCGATCCGCCGGCCGCAGCGCCCGAACGTCGAGTACGGGCTGCTGGTGCCCCTCGTGGTCGGTGCGTACCTGCTCGCACAGGCGCTGACGGCTCCGTACGCGATCTGGGCGTGGCTGACCGTTGCGGCGGTGCTCGCAGGCGCCGCGCACGTACCCGTGCTCCGTCGCCGCCCGCACTCGCAGCCGCTCGTCGCCGGCAGTGCCGGCATGCTCGTGCTTGGGCTCGCGTCGGCCTGGGCGTCCGACCGTTCGCCGCAAGCGATCGTCGATCACGGTGTCACGCAGGGCTGGGAGAGCATCGCGATCGCGACGGTCGCCGCGCTGGTCCTGGCCACGACGATGCCCGACCCGCGCCGCCGGTCGCTCGCTCTGTGGTTGCCCTACGCGCTAGTGGCCCAGCTGGCCGCCATGCTCCTGCCCGGCCAGTACCCGCTCGTGGTCTGGGCGGCGCTCGCGGTGCTCGTCAGCGTCGTCGCCGCCGCTTGGCCGGAATCACTGGCGCGGCGGCTCGCCCGCCCCGTGCTCCTGGACATGGGCGTGATCGGCGCGCTGGCTGTCGCCGCGCTCGTGCTGATCCACTACGAGACGCCGCGGATGCTCTTCCAATCGTCCCAATCCCCGGCGGGAGGACTGGCGGCCGCAGGCGCCGCGACGGTCGCCCTGTTCGCGGCGGCGTTCGCCGCCCGTGCGGGCTCGTCCGGAGCGTCGCGCGTGATCGCCGGAGTGCGCGCCGAGACGGCGCTCGTCTACGTCAGCGGGGCGGCCGCGTTGTGGACGGTGGCGGCTGCGATCCTGGGCGCAGCGGAGCTCGGCGCAGCGGCCTCGGCCGTCTCGATCCACGATCATTTTCAGCAGGGGCACGTGCTCGTCTCGATCAGCTGGGTGCTCGTCGGCCTGATCCTGGTCGTGTTGTCGCTGCGCGGCGATCGCCGTGCCGTTCGCGTCGGCGGCATCGCGCTGCTCTTCGTCGCGCTCGGGAAGCTGTTCCTCTATGACCTCGCGTTCCTGACCGCGATGGCGCGAGCCATCTCGTTCATCGTCACGGGATCCGTACTGCTGCTGGCGGCGCTTCTGCTGCAGCGGTTTGCGCCCCAGGTGAAGGCCGCCCTCTCCGACGACCCGCCCGAGGCCGTCGCGTAGCCGCGTCCTCGCCACACAGGCGACGGTGTGTGGCTGGTGCGCCAAAAGGGGTCTGACCCCCGTTTTACCGCGAGTGCTGCTCGGCCGGACGGATCCAGGTCGAGAGGTGGGCCGGCTGGACGGCAGCGGTCCACCGCCGTGGCCAGCTCCGACTGCACCGTCTCGAGGTCGATGGCGTGGCGCAGGCGCGCCGTGAAGACGGCGACCGTCGCCTCGGCGTCGTAGCGGGCACGGTTGAACCGGCGGTCGACGAGCCGCTGTACGCGCTGCCGCAGCGGGTTGAAAGGCGCCGCGGCCGCCAGCGTCGAGGCGGTCACGCCAACCTGGGAGGCGAGCGGAAGCACGGTGGAGGTCAGGATGACGATTCCCACGAAGATGCCGACAAGCAGTGCCGTCAGGATGGCGTAGGACAGCGTCCGGCTGATCAACCGGTCGACCTCGTACAGCCGGTATCGGGTGATGCCTATTCCGACACTGACCGGCAACGCGGCGAGCCCGATCGC
>DATCPV010000199.1:0-5947 GCA_036569885.1 Gaiellales bacterium
GGTACGCACCCCGCAGGATCGTGGTCGGTGCAGCGGGCGCGGTGAACGGCGGCTTCCTCGGCGAGGTCGAGAGCCAGTTCGGGCATCTGGACGACCGCGACACCGACTCGGCGGCGCCGACGCAGGTGTCGCAGGACGGGCCGCGTGTACTGATCGACACGCGCGACTCCGACCAGGCACATCTGCGGCTCGGCGTCCGCGGCATCCCCACCACCCACTCCGACAGGTACGTGATGCAGGTGCTCGGGGCGATTTTGGGCGGCGGCATGTCGTCGCGGCTCTTCACGGAGGTGCGCGAGCGGCTCGGCCTGGCCTACTACGTCTTCTGCCACCACCAGTCCTACGACGATACGGGCACGCTGTTCTCCCAGTCGGGCGTCGACATCAAGCGCATCGACCTGGCCGTGCAGACCATCGTGCGCGAGTTCGGCAAGCTCACGCGCGAGCCGGTGGACGAGGTCGAGCTGCGCCGGACGAAGAACTACCTCAAGGGCCGCATCGTGCTCCAGCTCGAGGACCCGCGCGGCCTGCTCACGTTCGGCCTGCGCCGCGAGACGCTCGAGAACGGCCTCGTCGAGCCCGAGCAGATCCTGGACGGCATCGAGGCGGTCACCGCAGCCGACATCCAGCGGCTGGCGGGTGAGGTGATCCGAAATGACGGGCTCAACTTCGGACTGGTCGGGCCGTTCGACGACGACGCCCGCTTCCTCGAGCTGCTGTCGATTTGACCACCGGGCTGCATCTCTACGCCATCCCGTATTCGACGAACGTCGAGCGGGTGGCGCTGGCGCTGGGACACAAGGGGCTCGCCGCCGAGGTGATCATGTCGGATCCGGCCGACCGGTCGACGATCCGCGAGGCCAGCGGTCAGGACCTGGTGCCCGCGCTGGATGACGACGGCTTCGTCGTCGTCGATTCAAGCCGCATCATCGAGCACCTCGAGCGCCGCTTCCCCGACCCGCCGCTGTTCCCGGCGGAGCCCGCGCGCCGGGCCGAGGTGCGCGTCTTCGTCGAATGGTTCGACCGCGTCTGGAAGCGCCCGCCGAACGCGATCGATGCCGAGCTCGGCAAGCAGGCCCCCGACCACATCCGCATCGCCGCCCTCGAGCACGAGCTGCGGGCAACGCTGGACGTTTTCGAGACCATGCTGGACGGCCGCGACTACCTGATGTCGGGCTCGCTGACGGCGGCCGACTGCGCGGCGTTCCCGTTCCTCAAGTACGGCCTCTGGATCGAGCCCTCGGACGACGAGCGCTTCCACCACATCCTCGCCCAGAACCTGGCCCTTGACGGCGACCACCCTCGCCTCGACGCATGGGTGCGACGGGTCAGCGCCCACCCCCGGGTGGACGGGATCGTCACCTACGACGGATGAATTTCGAGGTCGTACGGGAAATCCGTCAGGACCTCGCAACCACCGTCACGGACGACCGCCAGATCCTCCAACCGCACGCCGCCGAATCCCTTGCGGTAGACCCCGGGCTCGATCGTGACGACGTCGCCGACCACCAGGTCGTCGCCCGCCAGGCCCAGATTGGGCGACTCGTGCACCTCGATGCCGACGCCGTGGCCAAGCCCGTGGAAGAAGTCCTCGTCGAGCGTCTCGCCGTCGGCGAGGCTGCGGGTGGTGCGGTAGCCGCCAGCCTCGATCGCGTCGCAGGCGGCCTCCCAGACCACGGCGCCGTTGACACCCGCGGCAATCCGCTCGGTGCTGCGCTTGACCGCCTCGAGGACGGTGGCGTGCATGTGTCGCAGCTGATCGGGCGCGTCGCCGACGCAGAAGGTGCGGGTCATGTCGGCGAAGAAGCGGCTGGCGGCGTGGCGGGGGAAGATGTCGACGATGATCGACTCGTGGGCCTGGATCTGGCCTGACCCGTGCTCGTGGACGTTCGCGCCCGTCGGCCCGGCGCCGACGAGCGGCGGCTCTCCCTCGCAGCCGTGCGCGCGCAGGACGTCCTCGATCCCGGCCGTCACCCGTTCGCACGTGAGCGGCTCGCCGTCCAGCATCAGGCCGTCGGCGCCGGGCTCCGAGGCTCCCAGCATCGCCTTGACCCGCGCGAACGCGGCCTCGGTGGCCCGCTGCGCGATCCTGATCCCGTCGAGCGCGCGCTCGTCCTTGACACGCCGGCGCATCTCGTAGCCCGCGCGGTCGGTGGTCACCGTGATCGCGTGCCCGCGCAGATAGTCGGCCAGATCGACCGGGAACGACGGCGGCACCGCGACCTCGGTCAGCTCGAGCCGCTCGAGGACGCGCCGGACGACCTCGAGCCCTGAGTCGTGCGGATGCATCCCCTGCTTGATCAGCTCCCGGCGGCCGAAGTCGGACTCGATCCACACCTCGGTGGCGCTCGAATTGCGCCGTGCGGCGTCGGCCTCGAGCTCGCTCGTCACGATCACGCGCTTGCCGTTGGTCTCGACGTAGGTGAACGGATCGATCACGCTGATTCCGGTCGCGAGATAGAGATCGGGATCGCGGATCGAATCGGCGTGGATCAGGCGAGCGGGCGGCACCGGCGCAAGGTAGCACTTCGGCGGCGGACGGCTGGTAGCGTTCGCGCGTGCCCACCCGCTTTGACGATCTGCTCCGCCTGCACATGGATCGCACGGCCGACCTGCGCCCGCCGGGGCTGCGCATCTGGGACGCCCACACTCACCTCGGGGTCGACGAGGACGGCTTCACGCTCACCGTCGAGGAGCTGCTCGAGACGATGCGCGCCCAGGGGGTGGAGCGGGCGTTCTCGTTCCCGCTCAACGACCCCGACCGGCACCCCGGCTACTGCGTCCCGAACGACCGCGTGTTGCGGTGGGCGGCGGAATCGGGCGGCGCGATCGTGCCGTTCTGCCGGCTGGACCTGACCGAGGAGCCGATCGCCGAGGCCGAGCGCTGCCTCGCCGCCGGCGCCCGCGGGATCAAGCTCCACCCCCGCGCCCAGGCGTTCGACTTCGGCGAGGCCGCCCTGAACCCGGTGTTCCAGCTCGCGGCCGAGCGGCGGGTGCCGATCCTGATCCACGCCGGCCGCGGCCTGCCCGCGATCGCGGACGACCTCCGCAACCTGGTCGAGCACCACACCGACGCCCAGCTGATCCTGGCCCACGGCGCGATCGCCGACCTCGAGCACATCGCCCGCACGCTGAACGACCACCCCAACGTCCTCTACGACACCTCCGTCTGGAGCTCGACCGACCTGCGCACGCTGCTCGCCTCGGCATCGCCGGAGCAGGTCCTCTTTGCGAGCGACCTGCCCTACGGGATGCCCGGAACGTCCCAGCTCGCGTTGTCACTCGTGCTGCGTCGCGCGGGCGCAACCGAGGCGCAGACGCGAGCGATGTTCTGGGGCAATGCCGAGCGGGCCGCGCGCGGCGAGCCCGCGGAATCGCTGAGCCCGCCGCTCTTCACCCGCGAGCGCTGCACCCCGCTGCAGCGGCTGCGCATCCACGACTACCTGGTGATGACCCAGACGATGTTGTGGTCGCGAATGGGCGACCGGCCGGGCGCGCTCGGGCTGGCACTGCGCGCCTGTGACACCGGCGGGTCGGGCGATCTGGGCGACGTGGCCGAGCTGCTCGAGGCCGTGCAGTCACTGTGGTCGGAGGCGCTCCAGATCGAGGACGAGGATGCGGCGCGCGAGCCGACGCGAGCGGCGATTCGGCTGCTCCAGATCGCGGACGCCCTCGTCCTCGACGTGTGATCGCGGCGGTCGTCTTGGCGGCGGGCGAAGGCCGCCGGTTCGGCGGGCTCAAGCAGCTGCACCCCGTGGACGGCCGGCCGATGCTGGAGCGCGTGCTCGAGAGGCTCGAGCGGGCGGGGCCGGAGCACCGGGTGGTGGTGCTGGGCGCGCGGGCGGGAACGATCCTCGAGCGCGTCGACCTGCACGGCGCCGAGCCGGTCGTGTGCGACGACTGGGGTGCGGGCCAGGCGGCGTCGCTGCACGCCGGCCTCGCAGCGCTCCCCGACGCGGCCGCCTGGGCGCTGGTGGTGCTCGGCGACGGGCCGAACCTCGACCCGCGGGCGGTGGCCCGGATGACGGCTGCCGCACAACCCGGTGACCCGCGCATCCTGGCGGCCGACTACGGCACGGGCCGCCTGCACCCGGTGCTGATCCCGCGCACCCGCTGGGGCGAGATCCCCGGCCGGGGCGAGCGGCCGGTGCGCGGCCTGGAAGCGGAATCGGTCGATTGCAGCGACCTGACGCCGCCGGGCGACGTCGACTACGCCTGATCCGAGCAGCGCCGCCGCAGCCGCTCGACGAAGCCGGCCGGAACGGGCTCCTCGCAGCAGCACTCCTTGACCGCCGAGCGCAGGCTGCGCTCGAACACGTACCGGTCGCTGCAGTAGCTGCAGTCGCGCAGGTGGGCGTCGATGCGCGCCGCCTCGACCTCGGTGAGGACGCGGTCGATGTACGGCTGCATCATGCTCTCGGCCCCACGGCACGGATCGACGCTCATGCCGCCTCCCCGTCCCCGGCCTGGTCGGCCAGCGCGCGCTTGAGCAGGCGCCGCCCGCGGTAGAGCCGCGACATGACGGTGCCGATGGGGATGCCGAGGATGCCGGCCGCATCGGCATACGTGAAATCGCCGACGTCCACGAGCACCACCACCTCGCGGAAGTTGGGCGGGAGATCGCCGAGCGCCGAGACGATCGCGTTGCCTGACAGGCGTGCGATCACCTCGTCCTGGGGCTGAGGCCCGGCGGCCGCCAGGCGGTTGTACAGGTAGTAGTCGCCGTCGTCGTCGAGCGGCTCCTGGACAGGCCGGCGGCTCTGGCGGCGCAGCTCGTCGAGATTGGCGTTGCGCATGATCGTCGCGAGCCATGCGGCCAGGTTGGTGCCGGGCCGGTACCTGCGCCAGGCGCGAAACGCCCGCAGGTAGGTCTCCTGCACCAGATCCTCGGCAGCCTGGCGGCTGCCGGTGAGCCGCAGGGCGATCCGGTAGAGGTGCTCGGCGTGAAGGAGCGCCTCCTCCTCGAACCCGGAGCGGTCATGGACCTCGGACGCCTGGACGACGCCGGGGGGCGGATCGGTGGGGGCCATCCTTGCGAGCGTATCAGCCATGAGAAGCATGTCTCTTCCCTAACGAACGCGAGCCCGCGGCCATTCCCGACGAGTTTTAGTCACTTGAGCTAATATTGCCGGCGATGGGCTCCACCGTCACCGTCCGCACCGATGTGCTCGTGCTGGGCGCCGGCCTCGCCGGGCTCTATGCGGCGTTGCATGCGGCCGGACAGGGAGCGGCCGTGACGCTCGCGACCAAGGGCTCGCTGCAGGCATCGAACTCATACATGGCCCAAGGCGGGGTGGCGGCGGCGGTCGGCGCCGACGACGGGTTCGAACGGCACGCCGCCGACACGATGGAGGTCGGGCGCGGCCTGTGCGATCCGGGGGCCGTGCACACGCTCGCCGAGGAAGGCCCGGCGCGCATCGCCGACCTCGAGCGGATGGGCGTGCGGTTCGACCGCGACGCCGCCGGGCGACACCAGCTCGGGCGCGAGGGCGGCCACAGCCGCCGCCGCATCCTGCATGCGGGAGGTGCCGCCACCGGAGCCGCCATCGCCACGGCGCTGATCGCCCGCGTCGTCGCAGAACCGCGGATCGAGGTGCTCGAGCACACCGCCGCCATCGCCCTGGCGGGCGAAGACGACGACTGCGCCGGCGCGTGGCTGCTCGGACACGACGAGCTTCGCCTCGCTCGCGCCCGCACGACCCTGCTCGCAACCGGAGGCGCGTGCGCCCTCTTCGCCCGCACGACCAATCCGCCTGGGGCGATCGGCGACGGGATCGCCCTCGCCCACCGGGCCGGAGCCGTCGTGCGCGACATGGAATTCGTCCAATTTCACCCCACGGCGCTGGCCGGCAGCGGCCGGGCCTTTCTGATTTCCGAGGCGGTCCGGGGGGAGGGAGCGCGGCTCGTGGACGGCTCCGGCCACCGCTTCATGACCGGCGTTCACCCC
>DATCPV010000200.1:0-1741 GCA_036569885.1 Gaiellales bacterium
TCTCGGTGGGGCACCACTACGCGGTCGTGGTGCGCGAGCAGGTGCCGGTATCGCGCAGGGTCGCCGACGAGCTGGTCAGGGATCCGATCCGGGGCATGCTCGCCCGCGCCCAATCCGAGGGCCTGCTGCGGGCGGAGTGCACGCCCGAGTGGCTCGAGGACATGTTCGTCGGGCTGGTCAACGCCGGCCTCGCGCAGATCGTGCGCCGGGGCGCGGACAAGGACGCGACCGCGCGCAGGGTCGTCGCCGCCTACCTTGACGGTGCCGGAGCGCGCCGTGGCTGAGCGCGGCGCGCTCAGCCTGCCGCCGCCGCTCCCGAGCGGGCCGCGCACACCGCTCATCCTGTGCACGTGCTGTCACGAGCCGCTCGCCCCCGGCACCGACCTGTGCCC
This sequence comes from Gaiellales bacterium, assembly GCA_036569885.1. GTDB lineage: Bacteria > Actinomycetota > Thermoleophilia > Gaiellales > JAICJC01 > JAICJC01. The sequence continues at coordinate 393 of DATCPV010000200.1, forward strand.
GCGCTGCAACACCGACGTCCGCGGCGGCCAGATGTCGCAGGCGGCGCGGTCGTCACTCGTGCTCGGGCTGATTGGGCTGGCGGTGCTCCCGATCGTGTTCTCGGTCCCCGCCATCGTGATGTCGCTGCGCGCCCGCCGCGAGCTCGCCGCCAACCCCGCGCTGCACGGGCGTGACTCGGCCGGGTGGGGCCTCGCCATGGGGATCATCGGCACGGTGCTCGGGATCCTGCTGATTGCCATGGTCGTCCTGGGCGTGATCTCTCCGCGGTAGCCGCGGCCCGCATGTTATGGTCGCCGCGTGGGGCGGCCGGCGTTGAGATGGATCGAGTCGGGAACCCGGCTGGAGTACGCGTGGGTGGCGTTCGCGATCCTCAACCTGGCGGCGATGCTCACGATCATCGAGCTCCGCTTCGGCCAGGGCTGGGAGACGGTCCCGTTCCACTTCATCTACGTCTCCTTCACGATCCTGTACGGCTTCCGGGCCTGGCAGGGCCGGGCGACGCTGTGGGGAATCCTGTTCGTCACCGTCAGCACGGGAGCCGTGACGGCCTTCGGCATCTACCGCAATTGGGAGGCGGTGCCGGAGTTCACCGAGGTGCCGCTGATGTCGCTGATGTTCCTCGGCATGGTCTACCACGTCCGCCGCCGCCAGCAGGCGCAGGCGGTCGCCGAGGCGCTGGCCGCCGAGCGCGAGCGCGATCTCGAGCGCAAGTCGGTGTTCCTCTCGGATGCCTCGCACGAGCTCCTGACGCCGATCACGATCGGCCGCGGCCACCTGGAGCTGCTGCAGCGCGAGCCCGGCGCCGGCCCGGCCGAGGTGTCTGAGACCTGCGATGTCGTCCTGGGCGAGCTCGGCCGGATGGAGCGCGTCATCAACCGGCTCCTGCTGCTGGAATCCGCCGACGCGACCGCGCCGAAGACGTTCGAGCGCGTCGAGGCCGTCGAGGTGGTCACCGAGGTATTCCAGCGCTGGCGGGGTACGGCCGACCGGGAATGGATCCTCGGTGACGTCCGCTGCGTCACGGTCGCCGCCGATCGCGACCAGCTCATGCTCGCCCTCGATGCGCTGGTCGAGAACGCCATCCAGCACACCCGTGAGGGCCAGCAGATCGAGATGGGCGCCACCGCCGCCGCGGGCGCACTGCGGATCCGCGTCCGCGACGGCGGGGACGGGATCCCCGCGGCCGCCCACGCCCGGGTGTTCGACCGCTTCTACCGGGTGGACGGCGCGCGCAACCGCACGAACGGCGGCGTCGGGCTCGGTCTCGCGATCGTGAAGGCGATCGCCGAGGCCCACGGCGGCGGCGTCAGTGTCTCGAGCAGCGTGGGCCAGGGGAGCACATTCGAGC
>DATCPV010000201.1:0-2182 GCA_036569885.1 Gaiellales bacterium
CCCGATCCACGGCGTGCTCCCGCGGGCGCTGCCGTTCACCGTGATCGAGGAGACGTCCTCGCGGATCGAGGCGCAGTTCGACACGCACGACCATCCTGCGGTGCTCGAGGTGTTCCGCCACCCGCATTCGCTCACGGTCGAGGCGGTCCTGGACGCCTCCGGGCTCGAGATCCGGACGACCCTGCGCGCACAGGGGCGGCGGCCGCTCCCGGTCTCGTTCGGCTATCACCCCTATCTGCGCCTGCCCGGGGTGCCGCGCGCGGAGTGGACGGTGGCCATCCCCGCCCGGACGCAGCTCAACCTGGACGACCGGCAGCTGCCGACCGGGATCCAGGACGCGGTACGGGTGACCCGTGCCGCTCTGGGATCTCGCAACCTCGACGACGCCTACACCGACCTCGGGCCGCACGCGCGGTTCACGGTGGAGGGCGGCGGCCGCACGATCGCGGTCGAGTTCATCGAGGGGTATCGCTACGCGCAGGTGTTCGCCCCCGCCGACCACGACCTGGTCTGCTTCGAGCCGATGACCGCCCCGACCAACGCTCTGGCCACCGGCGACGGTCTGACCTGGCTGCGCCCGGGCGACACCTACACGGCCGCGTTCCGCATCCTGGTCGGCTGAATAACCGGTGCCTGGCACCGGGTATTCACGGCCGCAGGCCGTGGGCGCGAAAGGTCGACAAGACCGTCAGGAAGGGGACATTGCTCGTCCCCCGATGGTGTTTTCGGGGGCCCGAGCGGTGTCCCCACCCCAGCCGCCACGCCGCGAGAGACCACCAACCCCCCAGGGCGCGAACGGTCAGAACACCACGCACCACCGCCCGCCCAACCACCACCGCCAGGGTGGATGAATATTTAGTGCCTGGCACCGAGTATTCACGGTCGCAGGCCGTCACGCGCTACTGCTGCGCCAAACGCGGTCTGACCCCGTTTGGCGCAGTCACTCCAGCCCGAGGTCGCGCACCGCGAACTGGATCGCCTCCGAGAACGTGGGGTACGGCTGAATCGTGTCGAGCAGGAGCTCGATCGGCACCTCCGCCCGGATCGCCAGCGTCAGCTGGCCGAGCCACTCGGCCGCCTCGGGGCCGACGGCGCACGCGCCCACCAGCACCCGCCGCCGCGGGTCGGCGAACACCTTCAGGAACCCCTTCCGGCGCGGGCGCTCGTAGGTCGAAAGCCGGGCGGTCGATCCACGCTCGCCCATCACCGTGCCCTCGCCCGAGGTGTCGCCCACCGACGCCACCTGTGGATCGGTGAACGTGACCGCGGGCACCGCCCGGTAGTCGGCGCGCACCTCGTGTCCTGCCATCGCGGCCGCGGCGAGCCGGGCCTGGTACTTGCCGACGTGGGTGAACATCGCGATCCCGGTGACGTCGCCCGCGGCCCACACGCCCTCGGCCGCCCGCAGCTGCTCGTCGACCTCGATCCCGCGGTCCGAGATCGTCACCCCGAGCGCCTCGAAGCCGAGTCCCGCGACGTTCGCCCGGCGGCCGGCGGCGACCAGCAGCCTGTCGGCGTCGATGCTGGTGCCGTCGGAAAGCCGTACGCGCACGCCCGGTTCGACATGCTCGAGCTTCTGGCCCAGGCGCAGCGTCACGCCCTCGCCGGTGAGCACGTCGGCGAGCACCGCCCCGGCGTCGGGGTGGTCGCGGGACAGAAGCCGCTCGCCCACGTCGACGATGGTCACGCGCGAGCCCATGCGCGAGAACACCTGGGCCAGCTCGCAGCCGACCGGCCCTCCGCCGACCACGATCAGCCGCTCCGGCACCTCATGTGTCGAGGTGGCCTCACGGTTCGTCCAGAACTCGATCTCATTCAGGCCGGGAACCGGCGGGATCGACGGCACCGACCCGGTCGCGATCAGAAGCCGCGAGTAGCCGATCGTGCGCTCGCCCACCTCGATCGTGCCGCGGCCGGCGATGTGCGCACGCCCGCGGACGAGCTCGACCTTGTGCTCGGCCAGATAGTCGGCCTGGCTCGAGTCGTCCAATCCGCTCGTGACCTGGTCGCGGTGCCAGAACGCGCGCTCGACGTCGAGCGCACCCGTGACCGCCTCGGCGGCGCCGGGGACGAGCCTGGCGGCGGCAAGCGCCTCGGGCGGCCGCAACAGCGCCTTGGACGGCATGCAGGCGTAGTAGGAGCACTCGCCGCCGACGAGCCCCTGCTCGATCAGGGTGATGGG
>DATCPV010000202.1:0-1836 GCA_036569885.1 Gaiellales bacterium
CACCAACACCGCTCCGGCGGCGAGGGTGCGGGACACGTGCTCGTGCAGAAATGCCGCCGCGAGCACCGTTGCCATCACCACGCTCGTCTCGCGCACCGCGGCCACCGAGGCGGCCGGCGCCAGCCGCAGCGCCGCCAGCACGAGCGCGTAGGCTCCGAACATCCCGAGGCCCGCCGCGGCCGACCAGCGCGAGAAGCCGGCCACGACGACCCCGGGGCCGCGGGCGACCGAGAGCGCGGCGGCATAGGCGATCCCCTGCGTCGCCAGGACGACCTCGAAGTACGGGATCGTGGCGGCGTGGTGAAGGCCGCTCTTGTCGATCACCGTGTAGCAGGCGATGGTGGCGGCAACTCCGACCGCCATCGCGGTCGAGCGGAAGTCGCCGCGCTTGACCGCGCCCCGGACGAGCAGCACGCCGGCGGCGACGGCGAGCACCCCCACGACCTCGAGCGGTGACGGCCGGACGGCGGTTGCGACCGCCGCTCCGAGCAGGACGAGCACCGGTGCGAGCCCGCGGGCGATCGGGTAGACGAGCGACATGTCCGAGCGCCGGTAGGCCGCGGCCAGCAGCGCGAAATAGGCCAGCTCGGCGGTCGCCGACGCCGCCATGTAGGGCACGGCCGACCACTCCACCTGCCACGTCAGCGCGGCCACCGGGGCGAACACCGCCACCCCGGTCAGCACCGCGGCGGCGCCTGCGCCCTCCGGGTCGCCGGCCCGGGCGATGAGCACGTTCCAGCCGGCGTGCAGGGCCGCGGCGACCAGGGTCAGCGCAAGTGCGTCCGGCGGCACGCGGCGGGGTTACCGCGACCGGGCCAGGGCGAGGATGGCCGCGACGTGGCGGGTGACCGCCGCCCGGGACATCGCGCCCGCCGGGAGCTCGACCGCGAACGATGCGATGCCCGAGAAGTGCGTGTCCTGCCACCGCGAGGCGGTTCCGCCCGGCTTCGGGCTCAGGAACAGCGGCAGCTTGACGATCGCGGCGTAGCGGCGGGCGGCGGCGGTGCTCTCGCCCCACGCCCACACCAGCCGCAGGTGCTGGTGGTACCACACCGAGAGTGTGGGACGGACGCGCTCGATCAGGCGCCGGGCGGCGCGCGTCTCGGGCTCCGAGAACGGCCGCGGCCCGGAGTAGTACGTGCTCCACGGATGGCCGTGCCGCGACCATCCGGCCGAGAAGTTGCGGTTCAGGTCGACGCCGTGCCCGTTCTGGCGCGTATCGGCGGCGCGGCCGTCGGGATTGAGCGTCGGCACCAGCCAGAGGTCGATCAGTTTCGGGGTCGGCAGATGCCGCAGGCGGCGCACGACCGCCATCCCCGCGCACTCGTTGCCGTGGATGCAGCCCACGACGAGGACTCGGCTGGGAGCCTGCGGGGCGCCCGACTCGGTGGCCATGATGGGGCGGCCGCCGGCGGAGTGCCCGATCTGCTCGGTGACGTGCACCGTCGGGCCGTAGGGGCCCACGGCGATCATGGGGAGCGTCGCGAGCATCGCCACCAGATTCGGCATCGGGCCATCGTACTTCCCCGCCGCTCGTGCACAGGTTAGGATTGACTCAATGGCACAGCGAGTGCTACCGGTGTCAACAGATGCGCGGACGGTCACCGTGCGGGTGCGCACGCTGGTCATCGTCGCTTCGGTCCTCGCCGGGATGGGACTGGTCTGGTGGGTGCTGGCGTGGGCGAGTGGCATGCAGCCGCTGGCGGCCGGGAGCGGTGGCACCGATCCCGCCGGGCTCACGGTCGTCGCCAAGACACCCTTCGCGCTCGGCGGCACCAACCTTTACGCCTGGAAGCCCGGCGGCCGGTTTGTCGTCACCCTGGACTTCCACAACAG
>DATCPV010000203.1:0-2129 GCA_036569885.1 Gaiellales bacterium
GAGCACACCTTCGGACCCGGCGCCCTGGAACGCGCTCACGCCACCTGCCTCGGCATCTGCCCGCGCGCCAAACTCGCCCTCGCCTTCGCGGTCGACTACGCCGACGGCGGCCCGGTGCTCGACGACGACCTCCTGCTCGGCATGCTGCGTGTCCCCGACTCGGTCGCCAGCCGAGTCCTCGGCCAGCAAGGCGTCACGCTCGAGGCCGCCGAAGCCTGCCGGACAGGCAACCGAACTTTCTAGGTGGGCCCGGCTGCGAAGTCGACGTCCTTGCTCGCTACCGTCCCGGCCTTCCACCAATCGGTCTGTGCGCCGACGACGACGAGTCGCCCGACACCGAGGCCCAACAGCACGGTCTCAAGGGTGGTCTCCTCGAAGGAGTCGCCGTAGTTCTTTTCGACCAGTGGCTCGGCGTCGCCCGGAGTGAACTCGGGGACGATCTGCCAGGCCTCGCTCCCCCTTGCAAGTTGCTCGTCGGAGTGCTGCACCCAGACAACGGGCACCTGTTCCCGCCGCGCCTTCTCGACAAGGCTGCCGACATTCGCGACGACCGCGTCACGCTCGTGAGCCCGCTCGACGGCGGCGTTCTGTACGTCGATGACGAGGAGTGCGGTGTTCGGCCGGTTCTCAGGTGTGGTCATGGTCCCTCCCTAGGAAGCGGCCGCTGCCAGCGGCGTTGTGGGGGCCAATACCCGCCCGGACTCACTTTCAAAGAAGTGCAGCCGGGTCGGGTCGACCGAGAGCCGCACCTTCTCGCCCGGCCGCGCCTGGGTGCGGGCGTCGACGCAGGCGGTGCAGACCGTCGCGCCCGCGCCGGCCACGAGCGGCGCCGGCGCCTCCTCGCCGCCCTCCTCCTGCGGCGTCCTGCCGCCGGCCGGATCGACCGCCGGCCGGGCATCCAGGCCGAAGATCACGTTGGAATCGGCACCCAGCTCCTCGACGACCTCGACCGTCACCTCGAGCACCGCCCGCGACTCGTCGCGCCACACCTCGGCATCCTCGAAGTCGGAGGGCCGGATTCCGACCACCACCGGCCCCTGGTGGCCACCCAGGCGGCCGGCGGGCAGCGCGACCCTGTGACCTCCGAACACCACCTGGCCGGCGTCGACGACCGCCTCGAACAGGTTCATTGACGGCGAGCCGATGAAGGCGGCCACGAACAGGTTGGCCGGGTGCGCATACAGGTTGTGCGGGCTGTCGAGTTGCTGTACGACCCCGTCCTTCATCACCGCCACGCGGTCGCCCAGGGTCATCGCCTCGACCTGGTCGTGCGTGACGTACACCGTGGTTGTGCGCAGCCGGTCGCGTAGGCGGGCGAGCTCTGCGCGCATCTGCACCCGCAGCTTGGCGTCGAGGTTCGACAGCGGCTCGTCCATCAGGAACGCCTGCGGCTCGCGCACCATCGCCCGCCCCATCGCGACCCGCTGGCGCTGGCCACCCGAGAGCTCGCCCGGCTTGCGTTCGAGCAGCGGCTCGAGGCCGAGGATGGCTGCGGCGTCGGCCACCTTGCCCTCGACCTCGGCCTTGGGGCGCTTGCGGATCTTGAGCCCGATCGCGATGTTCTGGGCGACCGTCATGTGCGGATACAGCGCGTAGTTCTGGAACACCATTGCGACGTCTCTGTCCTTCGGCGCCAGATCGGTCACGATCCGGTCACCGATCACGACCTCGCCGTCGGTGACGTCCTCGAGACCGGCGATTATCCGAAGCAGCGTCGTCTTGCCGCACCCCGACGGCCCCACCAGCACCATGAACTCGCCGTCGGGGATCTCCATCGACACCCTGTCGACGGCGACCACGTCCTTGCCGAACCGCTTGGTGACGTCTTGGAGAACGATCCGCGCCATGGCTCCTCCTCAGGGTACCGCGCCGTTACGCTCGAATCTGGATGCGATCAGCTGGCCGCGCACGCGGGCGTCGGCGCCGTCGGCAACCGCCAGCCGGTCGAGCCCGAGCAGGGCCGCGCCGACGACGGGCGGCTCGTCGACCACCGCGATGCGGGCGAGCGGAGCGCACGCGCCCACCCGCTCGCTCAGCCGCTGCATGAAGATCGCGTTGCGGGCACGCGCGACCCCCCCGCCGAGCACCACGTCGGCGTCCGTGCTTCGCAGGCGCAGGCGCCGCAGGGT
>DATCPV010000204.1:0-2459 GCA_036569885.1 Gaiellales bacterium
CTTCGGCCGTCCCGTGGTGGACGGTCACGACATCGCCGTTTCGCAGGCCGCGGCCTGCCGACGGCAGCATCCGCAGCCGGCAGTCGAGCCGGAACGACCGGGGCAGCGTGCCCGGGGAGGCCGCGGTGTCGCCGCGCTTCACCTGCGTCCGCTCGACTCCGACCAGCGCGAGCGCGACTCGCTGGCCCGCGGCCGCCTCGTCCACGGCCTGGTCGTGCACCTGCACGCTGCGTACGCGCACCTCACGCCCTCCCGGCTCGATCGCGAGCCGGTCTCCCACCCGCACGGTGCCCGTCCAGAGCGTCCCCGTGACGACCGTGCCGATGCCCCGCAGCGAGAACGCCCGGTCGATGGGCAGCCGCACATCTGCGCCCGGCGCGCGGCTGCGAGCATCGCCCGCCAGCCGGTCGAGCGCCAGGCGCAGATCGTCGATCCCGGCACCGGTTCGCGACGACACCTCGACGACCGCCGAGCCGGCATAGGGGCCGTCGGCGAGCAGCTCGTCGACGCTCAACCGGGCGAGCTCGGCCAGCTCGTCGTCCACCAGGTCGCGCTTGGTCAGCGCCACGACCCCCGCCGGGACGCCGAGCAGCTCGAGGATCGCCAGGTGCTCGCGCGTCTGCGGCATCACGCCGTCGTCTGCCGCGACGACCAGAAGGAACATGTCGATCCCGGTCGCCCCGGCCACCATCGTCCGCACGAAGCGCTCGTGGCCGGGCACGTCCACGACTGAGAGGCGACGCCCGGAGGGGAGCTCGAGCGGTGCGTAGCCGAGCTCGATCGAGATGCCGCGGGCCTTCTCCTGCGGCAGCCGGTCGGTGTCGATCCCGGTGAGCGCGGCCACCAGCGCCGTCTTGCCATGGTCGATGTGACCGGCGGTGCCGAGCGTCAGAGGCTGATCAGCAGGCACTGGTCGTCGGTGAGCGTGCGGCAGTCGAGCAGCACCCGGCCTTCACGGACAACGGCCACCACCGGCGGATCCGAGGCCCGCAGTGCGGCTGCGAGGGCATCGCCGCCGTCCAGGGCGCACGCGAAGCTCGGCAGCTCCAGAAGCGGCACCGCACCGCCACCGACCCGGGCAGTGCTCGCGACCACCGTGCCGCCCAGCCTGTCCGCCAGCCTCTGCGCACGCATGCGCACGGCCTGCGCCGACTCCGCCGCTGCGGCCAGCGCCGGGACGTCGCGCAGAGCGCGCTGGGGATCGCGGTAGAGCTCGAGTGTCGCCTCGAGGGCGGCCAGCGACAGCTTGTCGATGCGCACCGCGCGCGCCAGCGGGTGGCGGCGGATGCGTTCGAGCACCGCGGCCTGCCCCACGATCACGCCCGCCTGCGGGCCGCCGAGCAGCTTGTCGCCCGAGAAGCACACCACCGCGGCGCCTGCCTCGATCGAGCCCCGGGCGGTCGGCTCGTCGGCCAGGTCGGGGAGGTCCAGAAGCTGGCCGGAGCCGAGGTCGTCTATCAGCGGCACGCCGTGCGCCGCGGCCAGCGCCGCCAGTTCGGCCAGTGCCGGGGCGGCCGTGAACCCGACCATGCGGAAGTTCGACTGGTGCACGCGGACGAGTGCCGCAGTGTCCGGGCCGATCGCGCGCTCGTAGTCGTGCACGGACGTGCGGTTGGTGCTGCCGACCTCGACCAGCCGGGCGCCCGACTGGGCGAGGATGTCGGGGATCCGGAACCCGTCGCCGATCTCGATCAGCTCGCCACGGCTGATCACCACCTCGCGCCCGGCGGCGAGTGCGGCCAGGCTCAGGAGCACCGCGGCAGCGTTGTTGTTCACGGCCATCCCGGTCTCGGCCCCGGTGAGCTCGGCCAGGAGGCCGCCGAGGTGGGCGTGGCGAGAGCCGCGCGCGCCCGCATCGAGGTCGTACTCGAGGTTCGAGTAGCCGCCCGCAATCGCGCGCACCCGATCGAGGGCCACCCTGGCGAGCGGTGCCCGGCCGAGGTTGGTGTGCACGATCACACCGGTCGCGTTCAGCACCGGGCGCAGGCTGGCGGGGCGTGCGAGCAGCTGTTCGACCCGGGCGAGGAGCTGCTCCGCCGACCGAGGCTCACCGGCGGCCCGCGCCTCGGCGAGGGCAGAGCGGATTGCCGCGACGGTCGCGGCACGGCCGTGCCGCTCGGGCATGTCCTCCGCGAGCCCGAGCAGGGAGTCAACCGATGGGAGCTGGCGTAGCGGATTGGCCGCCATGGGTGCGATTGTACGTCGTGGAAGTGAACCGTCCTGCACGCCCACCCCTGTACGGAGTCGAGGTCGGCCGCCGCCGCCGGCGCCGCTGGCTGCCCGCGCTCCGCCTGCCGCCGCTCCTCGCGATCGCCGTGGTGCTGCTGGCGGTGCTCGCCGCCGGAAGCGCGTTCGTCGCCTACCGGCTGTGGCCGCTGACCGATCGCTCGGCCGGGCTGATCGGAGCCTCGGTGCCCGCCGGGCCGCCGGCGAAGGGGTCGCAACCCGCGCCGCCAAGG
>DATCPV010000205.1:0-3758 GCA_036569885.1 Gaiellales bacterium
GCCGTCACTCGTGCGTGACGTCCGTGCGCCGGCCGGTTCGTCCGTTACCAGCGCCCTGCCGGCTTACGCCGTCACGGGCCGCCGATCAGCTCGGCGAGCCGGGAGCGCACGCGCTCGGCCTCCCGGGCGTGGGCGTCGATCTCCTCGGCGGTTGCGCCGCGGTCGGCGAGGAGGCCCTGCGCGAGCACCAGCCCTCGCAGGTGCAGGAGCAGGTCGTCGATCTCGTGCCCGGGGAAGAGCTCGCGGTCGTCGAAGCCGCTCGGTGTGTGAACCATGGTCATCAGGCAGCCTCCTCGAAGGTCGCGGCGTTGTCGGCGTTGATCATCTCGACCGCCGCCGCGCCCGGCTGCGGGCCGAGCTGCGTCGCGGCGATGAGGGCACCCACCACGGCCATCCCGGCCAGGACGAGGAACCCGACCTGGAACCCGTGCGTCAGACCGCTGTCCACGGCCGTGATCCGCGCGAGGCCGGTGGTCCCGGCGCCGGTGGTCGTGTAGGCCGTGGCGATCGTCGTGACCGCCGCGAGGCCCACCGCGCCACCAACCTGGCGGCTCGTGTTGATGAGGCCCGAGGCGATGCCCGCGTCGGCCCGGTGCACTCCGGTCAGTCCCGCGATCGTGACGGGGACGAACGAGAGCGCGAGGCCGATGCCGCTGACCAGGAACGCGGGGAACATGTCCCAGAAGTAGTGCCCGTGCACCGGCAGCTGCGTGAACCACGCCAGCGAGGCCGCGTCGAGCAGCAGGCCGGCGGCCAGGATGCTGCGCACGCCGAACCGGGTGACGAGCGTCTGGGCGACGTTCGAGAACACGATGATCGTGAAGGTGACGGCCACGAAGCCGACGCCGGTCTCGATCGCCGAGTACCCGAGCACCTGCTGCATGTACAGGGTCAGCAGGAAGAACTGCGAGAACGCGATCGCGCCGATCACGATCGCCGCCCCGTTGGCGGCCGAGAGCGAGCGCTGCCGGAAGATCCGCATCGGCAGAAGCGGCGCGGGCGAGCGCAGCTCGATCCGCACGAAGGCGGCGATCAGCGCGGCCGAGGCGGCGAGCAGCGACACGGTCGCGGTGCTCGCCCAGCCGTCTTGGGCGGCCCGGGTCATCGCGTAGACGAGCAGCATGACGCCGGAGGTCACCGTGGCCGCACCGATCACGTCGAAGTGGCGGTGGTCCTGCTGGCCGCGGCTCTCATTGAGCACGAACGGAGCTGCGGCGATGACCGCGATCCCCACGGGCACGTTGATGAAAAAGACCCACGACCATCCCAGGTACGAGGTCAAAAAGCCGCCCAGGAGCACGCCGGCGGCGCCTCCGCTACCCGAGGCCGCGCCCCAGATGCCGAGTGCGCGGTTGCGCTCGGCGCCCTCGGCGAACGTGGTCATCAGGATCGACAGCGCTGCGGGCGCGAGCAGCGCACCGCCCAGGCCCTGGAGCGCGCGGAAGCCGATCAGCGAGCCCTCGGACCACGAAATTCCGCACAGGAGGGAGCTGACCGAGAACAGGGCCAGGCCGACCATGAACAGGCGCCGGCGGCCGAAGATGTCCGCCAGCCGCCCGCCCAGGAGCAGGGCGCCGCCGAACAGGATCGCGTACGCGCTGATGACCCACTGCAGGTTGTCCTGGGCGAAGTGGAGGTTGCCCTTGATCGCCGGCAGCGCGACGTTCACGATGGCGATGTCGAGCACGACCATGAACTGGGCGGCCACGATCACCGCCAGCGCGAGGCCCTTGCGGCGATTCTCCCGGGCTGTGAGTGAAGAAGGTGTCATCTGTTGCTCCCAAGAATCGTTGATGAACACAACGATAGCACACACGAACGCTTGAGTGCGCTACACTTTGAAAAGTCATGACAGTCACAGACCCTCAGATCCAGGTCGCACGGCCCCTGGCGGGGCCACCCAAGGAGCTGCTCGAGAGCACGACGTTCCTGCTCAAGCGGCTTGGGTTTGCGGCCAAGGATCACACCCACGAGGCCTTCGAGGGCAGCGGACTGAACGCGTTTCACTTCGCCGTGCTGTCGCTCCTCGAGGAGGATCCGCGCGAGACCCAGGCCGTGATCGCCGACGCGCTCGGCTACGACCGCGGCCAGATGGTGCGGTTGCTGGATGAGCTGGAGGAGCGCGAGTTGGTCGTGCGCAAGCGCGACCCCGACGACCGTCGCCGGCACGTGGTCAAGCTGACCGCCGAAGGCCGGAAGACCCTCGGCCGTCTGCGGATGATCATGCGCAAGCTCGAGGACGAGTTCCTCGCCCCGCTCGATCCCGGCGAGCGCACCGCGCTGCATGCCCTCCTGCTGCGCCTGATGAGCGAGCGCGACCCCCGCTGCGCGATGCTCGGCCCCGCCCCGACCCTGTAGGTCGCTCCACGACAGGCTCGGCGAGCATTACGCTGAGCATGGCATGACGGTCTGGACGATCTCGGCGGAGGAGGGCGCGGGAGGCGCGAGGATCGCCGCCGATCTCGCGAGCGCGGCGGACGTGCCGCTGCTCGACTTCAAGACGCTCGCGACCCGCGCCCAGGGCCTGCTCGGAGACGTCCCGGATCTGGAGGATCTCGAGCAGCGCGTCGGCGGCCGCTTCAACGCGATCCTCCTCAGCGTAGCGCTCATGGGCGCGGCATCGGCCGGCGCCCAGGCCGAGCTCGAGTTCCGGCGCACGCTGCCCGAGCTCGGCCGGGCCGTCATGGGCGAGGCGGCGCGCTCGCCCTGTGTCATCCTGGCACCGAGCGCAGTTGCGGCTCTGGGCGACCATCCAGGGGCCGTTCACGCCCGGCTGCGGGCTCCGCTGGAGTGGCGGATCGCCGCCTATCAGCGCGAGCATATCGTCGATCGCGGCACCGCCGAGCACGCGGTCAAGCGCGACGACCACGCCAAGCACATGTGGGTGAAGACGCTCTATCACGGCGACCTCGATGACTTCCGGCTGTTCTCGCTCGCGGTCAACGTGAGCCGTTTCAGCCCCCAGCGGGTCGTCGAGATCCTGCTCGCGGCGGCAGGAAAGGGCCCCGCTGCACCTTGACCTCCTGATCGGATGCGCGGCCCCGGCGCCGCCCGTTTGCGCCCCGCACCGGGCGGGTAGGGTTTTGGCCACCCAAACGAAGGGGCGACGAATGAGCGGCTACACCAAGACGAACCTCAGAAAGGTCGAGGACCAGGCGCCGAATTTCGGGATGCCGAGTGAGATGGAGGCGCGGTTCGCGCGCACGCCGATCGGCGGCGAGACCCTCGGTCTGAGCATGTTCCGGCTGGCGCCCAACTTCCGGATCCCGTTCGGCCACAAGCACGTGACTCAGGAAGAGGTCTACGTCATCACGCAGGGCTCGGCGAAGATCAAGGTCGAGGACGAGATCGTCGAGGCCGGCCAGTGGGACGCCATCCGGTTCGACAAGGACACGATGCGCGACGTGGAGGCCGGGCCCGACGGTGTCGAGTACGTGGCGTTCGGTGCCGGCGAGGATGGCAGCGAGGTCGAGATGGCGCAGGGCTGGTGGAAGGACTAGATCGCTACTCGGCGCGGCCGAGCGGCCGGTCGCCGATCCAGTAGCGAGGGCCCGGGCCGAGGCCGGCGGCCCGGTCGCCGGGGTTCGCGAGCTTGCAGCGGTCGAGCGACAGGCAGCCGCGATCACCGAGGTGTCCAGGCGAAGCGGCGTCGCGGCCTCCGCGCTGCGCTACTACGAGCAGCGCGGCCTCATCACGGCCGCCCGCGCCGGATCGGGCCACCGCCGCTACCCGCGCCCCGTGCTGCGGCGGATCGCGTT
>DATCPV010000206.1:0-2863 GCA_036569885.1 Gaiellales bacterium
TCGTCATCCAGCGAGGAGGGCAGGATGTTGGCCGTGCCTCCCGAGCCCGCGGCCGCCGGCTCAGCACTGACCTCGTCGACGCGGAACACGATCGCGGTGACGTTGTCCTCGCCGCCGGCCTGCAGTGCCGCCCGCACCAGCTTGCGTGCGATGGCGGCCGCGGTGTCGCCGGACGAGAGCAGCTCCGCGATCGCCTGCTCGGCCACCATCGTGTTCAGTCCGTCGCTGCAGAGCAGGACGACGTCGCCGTCCTGGGCCTGTACGGTGAACGTGTCGATCTCGACCGCGTCCTCGGTGCCGAGCGCGCGCGTGATCACGCTGCGCTGCGGGTGGTGCTCGGCCTCGACCTCGCTCAGCTCGCCCTTGCGCACGAGCTCGCCGACGAGTGAGTGGTCGTCGGAGAGCCGCTGCAGGCTACCGTCGCGGTACAGGTAGGCGCGGCTGTCGCCGACGTGGGCGAAGGTGATCGAGCCGTCGTCCGATGCCAGCGCGGCCGTCACGGTGGTGCCCATACCGGCCGCGTCCGGGTCGGTTCGCGACCGCTCGAGGATGCGGGCGTTGGCGACCCGGATCGTCTCGCGCAGCACGTCCGCGGGAGGATGGCCGATCAGATCGGCCTCCGCGAACGCCTGCGCGGTCATGCGCGAGGCGATCTCGCCGGCCTGCGCCCCGCCCATGCCGTCCGCCACCACGAACAGGGGCGCGCGCATCAGATAGGAGTCCTCGTTCGACCGGCGGACGTTGCCGGTCTGTGTGAGGCCGGCCGAGTCGACGATGCGGAGGCTCATGATCCGGTGCGGTACACGAGTTGGGTCTGGCCGATCGTGACCATGTCGCCGGCGACCAGCCGGCGCACGCCGGTCGAGCGGTCGCCGTTCACGAAGGTGCCGTTGGTGGAGTGCAGGTCCTCGATCAGGTCGCCGTCCTGCCCGCGCGCGAAGCGGGCGTGCCGGCCCGACGCGTAGCCGTCCGCGCCCAATGGGATATCGACGCCGTCGTCGCGCCCCGCGACGAGGTCGCGGCCGATCTCGATGCTCGTGCCGACGGCCAACTCGGGGCTTTCGACGACGACCAGCCGGCCGGCGGCGCGGGGTGGCGCGGCCTCCACCGGCCGCACCGGGCGCAGGACCATGCTCTCCTGAGGTACCGACATGTCCCGCGACGCGACGCGGATCACGCGCCAGATGAACAGGTAGAGCAGGACGACAAACGCGACCTGCAGGGCGAGCAGGAGCTGTCTAACCAAGGCGACGCTCGAACGTGAGCCTGGTTGTGCCCACGCCGATCACGTCTCCGTTCATGAGCGACGTCTCGCCCACCCGCTGACCGTTGACCTCCGTGCCGTTGGTCGAGCCCAGGTCGACCAGCGAATAGCCCTCGCCCAGCCGGCGGATCTCAGCGTGCCGGCGCGACACGTTGGGATCGTCGACCACGATGTCGCATCCGCTCGAGCGGCCGAGCACGACGACGTTCTGATCGAGGGTGAGCTCGTGGCCGTCCCACAGGAGCAGCGCCCGCTCGCGCGGGTTCCGGGCCGGCTCGGGCTCGAGCACCGGTTCGGGCTCGGGCTCGGGATCCGGCGCATAGACCATGGTGGCGCCCGTCGGGAGCGGCACATCGGGCAGCGGCGGCGCGACCGGCGGCACGACCGGCGCGACGGGCATCGGCGGCGGCGGCACCGGCGTCGACGGCGCGTCGGGCACAGGCGCGGACACGGTGGCGGCCGGGCTGGGTCGTTCGGCCGCACCGTCGTCGGCCCCGACCGCAATCCCGAACATGCCCACGGTCAGGTCGGGCTCGGACTCGAGCATGACGACGGGGCGCGTCGCCGTGCTGTAGCCCTCGCGGCGCGCGTGCTCGACCAGGTACTCGGCGAGCTCGTTGCACATCTGCGTCTCGTAGGCCGCAAACTGCTCGCGGTCGGCCGGGTTCAGGTAGACCGTGTAGGTGTTCGGGACGTAGACCCGGTGGATCGAGATGGTGCGATGGTCGTCCATCTCCTTGGCCAGTTTCCGGGCCAGCTCGACCGGCTGCACGGAAGATCGAAACGTGCGTCCGAAGAGGCCTTCGACAAGGCCCCCGATCCTACGTTCGATGTCGCGAAAGACGCTCACGGTGGGGAGCCGAGACGGGTTGTCCTTCGGGTCAGCTGCCGCGCTCGAGGCCAGGCCCGGCGACTGCCCAGGCGGCGGGGATTATAGCGGTGAGGGCCGCCGCAACCCCGACACCGACACCGCCGCCGCCGTGGACCAGCAGTTGCGGGACGGCCGCGGCCGCAAGCCCAAAACCCAGGCCCCAGAGGGCGAGCGCCTGCGAACGCCGCTCCGCCCGCCACGCGATCGCCAAAAGGACTGCAAACAGCACCATCGCCGCTGCGGTTGTCGCGATCTGAGGGTTGCGCTCGCACACGCGCAGGTAGATCAGCGGGCTGTTGGCGCCACTCAGGCTTCGCACCGGCCGCAGGCCCGCCCATCCCCCGCACGTCGCCGCCACCAGCACGAACGCCGGGCCGAGCCCGATCAGCGCCAGCGGCCCGGCGACGAGCGGCGCCAGGCAGCGGCGGCCGCCGCCCCCGCGGACAGATGTCCACGTCCAGGCGCCCGCAAGCACGATCCAGGCCAGACCGGCGGCCTGGGCGAAGTTCCAGAAGGCGGGCACGGCCAGGACGGCGCCCGTGATCGCCGCCGCCCGCGGCCACCGCCACGCCAGGCCGGCCAGGAGCACCGCGATGGGGATCGTCCACGACGGCGGGTAGACCGGGAAGGCGGTCAGCGTGAAGAGTGCAGCCCAGCCCGCCAGGACCGCCACTGCGGCCGGTGCCAGCCGCCCTCGCAGCGAATTGTTGGGTGAGGCGATCTTCGCC
>DATCPV010000207.1:0-3018 GCA_036569885.1 Gaiellales bacterium
CGCTGGCGGCCGCGCTCATCGTTGCCGCCCACGCCCGGCGCCCGCCCAAGACCCTGTGAGCGCCTACACGTCGCGAGTGGCGGCCACGAAGGCCTCCACGACGCCCTGCAGCCGCGGCTCGATCCGCCACTCCTCGTGCAGCTCGCACTGCATCCCGACAACGAAGCTGCCGGGCAGCTCGATGCCCTCGACCACACCGTCGGGGGCGCGGGCGGATGCGACCAGCCCGGTGCCGAGCGCGTCCACCGCCTGATGGTGGAAGCTGTCCACCGAGACCTCGTCGCCGAGCAGGGCATGCAGCCGCGACCCCGGGGTGAGCGCGACCGGGTGACGGGGATGGTCGGGCACGGGCAAATCGACCATGGTCGCCTGCTGGAAGCGCCGCCACAGCCGCCCGGTCGGATCGGACGGGTGCAGGCGCCAGGCCTCGATCAGGCTCAGATCCTGCACCATCGTCCCGCCCAGGGCCACGTTCAGCATCTGCATGCCACGGCACGTGCCGAGCACGGGCAGGCCGCGATCGAGGGCGCGCTCGACAAGCTCGATCTCGAACCGGTCGCGGGCGGCGTCCAGTGTCCCGAGCAGCGGGTGGGGCTCGCGGCCGTAGCAACCCGGGTCGATATCGTGGCCGGCCGCCAGCATCACCCCGCTCACGCGGTCGAGCTGGTCGTCGAGGCTTCCGGCCACCCGCGAGAAGTTCATCGCGACGGCTCCGGCCAGGACCAGCGAGCGCTGGTAGCCGACGCCCGCATAGTCGCCGTAGCCGTGAAACCCGGCCGAGACTCCGATCAGCGGCTTTGTTGCGACGGTCAGCTCCAGGGGTAGGGGCTGTTCGAGACCGGGTGCAGGTCGCCGGTGGCGAAGCGCTCGTACCGGAACGGGTAGAGCACGCCGGAGTGGCCGCCGGTCATCACCTGGGCGACCTCGCGGCCCACGCCGATCATCTTGTAGCCGTGGTTGGAATCCGCGACCACGTAGACGTTGGGACGCATGTAGTCGAACACCGGAAAGCTGTCGGCCGTGAAGCAGCCGACGCCGCCGGAGCGAACGTTGGCGTACGTGCCGCGCTTGCCCTCGAACCGCTCCATGCAGTGCGACAGCGAGGCGCACCACATGTCGGCGAAGCTCGAATCGACGCTGGCCGTCGGATAGGGGTCGACCTCGAACTCGTGCCCGACGATCAGCGGCGCCGCCCCACCCTGGACGCCGTGCAGGTCCTGCTTGAAGTAGTTGCCCCAGAGCTCGTCGGTGATCAGGTGGCCGTCGTCGTCGTAAAGCGGCGCATCCGAGTCGACGTGCAGCACCGGCGGCATCGAGCCGTCCGGCAGCGAGAGCAGCTTGGGATCGACCGCGATCTCGCCCTCCTGGAGGTACCAGTACGTCCACATGTGCTGATCACGGTGCACCTCGCCCGTGGGTGTGCGCACGTCGATGTGATCCGGCAGCCCGAGCATCTCCCAGATGGACGCGATCCAGGGGCCGACGCCGACCACGACCTGCTCGACGGCGATGTCGCCCTGGTCGGTGTGGACAGTGCTGACGGCCCCGGACGAGTCCATCTCGAACCCGGTCACACGGACGCCGTCGATCAGCCGCGCGCCGGCCTCGAGCGCCTTGCCGGCGAGGCCGCGCATCGATGCCATGTTGTTGGCGTAGCCGCCCTTGTGCTCGTGCAGGCACACCTCGACGCCCTGCGCGCGCCAGTCCGGGAACATCGTGCGCATGTGCCTGCGGACGTTCTCGGCTCCGACGATCAGATCCGACGGGTAGCCGATCCGCTGCTGGCGCTCGTGCACCTCGGTGAGATCCGACACCTGCGTGCTGCAGCCGAGGGCCATGTAGCCGACGTCGTGGTAGCTGAACGCCGCCGGATCCTGCTCCCACACCTCGACGTTCGCGGCCATCAGCTCGGACATGGCCGGCTGGTAGTAGTTGTTGCGAACGACGCCGCAGGCGATGCCCGACGCGCCGGCGCCGATGCCGGTCTTGTCGACGATCAGGACGTCGGGCTCCTCTCCCCGCGCGCGCTGCTCCTTGGCCAGGTGCCAGGCCGTCGACAGGCCGTGCACCCCGGCTCCGATCACCAGGTACTTGACGCTACGGGGCAGAGCAGCCATTCAGTCTCCCCTCCTCATTGCCACTGCGGCAAAGCTATTTCCAAACTGTGGGCTCATCATACCCAAGCCCACGCGAGAGCGCCAGTGCCTGCTCGCGCAGAACGGGAACGGCCGCCTCCTGGGCGGCGGCGTCAAAGCGCGTGTCCGGCCCCTGCACGCCGAGAATCGCCGCCAGCTCGCCTCCGGCCCCGAACACGGGGGCGGCGATTGCGTTCAGGTGCGGCTCGCGCTCACCGGCGGCCCGCGCCCAGCCCCGTTCGCGCACCGCGTCGATCTCGCGCCGAAGCGCCTCCCGCCCGACCACGGTGCGATCAGTGAACCGCTCGAGCGGCCCTACGAGCGGGAGCTCCGGGCCGAACGCGAGCATCACCTTGCCCGTGGCGGTGGCGTGGGCGACGCTGGCCCGGCCGATCCGGGCCACCGACGACACGCTGGCGTGGCTGGCGACGAAGTCGACCGTGACGGGGTCAGGCTCCGACGGGAGCGAGAGCGTGGCCGTCTCGCCCAGCGCACGCTCGAGCTGTTCCAGGTGCGGCCTCCCCACGACGCGCAGGTCGAGGCGAGCGACGACATGGTTGGCCAGCGCCAACAGGTGTGTGCCCAAGCGGTAGCGGCCGGTGTCGGCGACGTGCTCGACGTACCCGGCGTCGACCAGGGTCGAGAGCGTGCGCGAGACGGTGCTCGCGTTGATCCCGGTCAGGCGCGCCAGCTCGGATGTGCCCGCGTCGCCGCGGACGCTCAGGAACGCGTCCAGAACGCGCAGGGCGCGCTCGACTGCGGCCAGGCGCCGCTCGGCAGGTCGGCCGGTGGGAGGCACCGCCGGATCATTGCGCAAACGCGCCGCAAGGGGTCTGGCGCTGAATATCTCACGCGCAGCGTGAATATTCGGTGCCTGACGCCG
>DATCPV010000208.1:0-5769 GCA_036569885.1 Gaiellales bacterium
GTCAGCGAGTCGCCCGAGGTCTTGATCGTGTAGCCCACCGGCGCGACGCTCTGCCACGTCGACGTTGCCGTGAGGCACGACTTCGCGCTTCCGACCGACGTCGATGTCCCCGCCTTGATCTCTTTCAGCACCAGGCACACCGACTGCCCCGGCACGGCGCTCTCGATCTGCCCGGCGAGGGTGTATGCAGTGCCCGCGACCGCGTTGGTCACGGGCTTCGAGGTCGTGTAGGCATACGTGCTCGACGCACCCTTCGACGCCGTGAGCTGCGCCGCGTGGCCGCCTCCGCTGCCGGCGACGATCGCCAGCGACCCGCTGCTTCCACCCCACCCGCTCACAGATCCCGAGCCCGAGCCCTCGAACGTCCCGTTCGAGAGCAGGTTGGTCGCCGCCAGCGCGGCGGACGCCGAGATGCCGATCGACGCGACGAGCGGCGAGACCACCGCCAGGGCAATCACCAGGATCCTGCGAGCGTTCGAGTGCGTTTGCATATGTCGAGTGGACAGGCGGACAGGGAATCTGTCAACTGACGGCCTCATGCGGCTCTCAGGGTCGGCGGCTACGGTTGCATGAGTCTCACGAGGAGGAAGCGCACCATGGGCATCATCAAGCGGTCATCGGCCAGTCGTCTCGTCGGGTGGTTTGCACTCCTGGCGGTGCTGCTCTCGGCGATCAGCGTGACCGCGTATGCCATGACCCGCTCCGGCGCGCCCAAGCCGCCGAAGCGGTCGCTCGCCTCCGCGGTGCACGCCGCGCTCTCCGACCGGCCGGTCGCGGGCGTCTCCGCCCAGTTCACGATCGACCAGAATTTGCTCGGCGCCAAGTCGTCCACGATCTCGGCCAGCCCGCTCCAGGGAGCGACCGGGAGCGTCTGGGTCGGCGGCGGGCACGTGCGCCTCGAGATCAAGTCCCAGCTCGGCACGACCGAGCTCGCGTTCGACGGCCACCAGCTGATGCTGTATGACCGCAAGCACCATGTCGCCTACGAGCTGCCCGTCTCGCACAGAGCCGAGACCCACAAGGCACCCGCCGTCCCGACCATCGCCGCCATCAACCAGGCGCTGGCCAAGGTCGGGCGCGAGGCGATCCTGTCGGGCGCGATTCCCAGCAACATCGCCGGCCGAAAGGCGTATGACGTGCGCATGTCGCCACGCCGAAACGGCGGACTGTTCGGCGCGTTCGAGCTCGCCTGGGATGCCGCCCATCGCGTGCCGCTGCGATTCGCCGTCTATCCGCGCGGATCGAGCACACCGGCCATCGCCGTGACCGTGACCCACATCCAGTACGGGCCCGTGGCGAGCGCCCAGCTGACGCTGGTGCCCGCGACGGGAACGCGGATCGTGCACGTCCATCTGCCGAGCCGAAGCGAGCTGCACTCCGATGCGAAGCACGCCGCGCCGGCGACCGGCCCGGCCGCGGTGGCACGGGCGGTCGGCTTCCGCCTGGCGGCCCCGGCTACGCTTGCAGGCCTCCCCCGGGGCGAGGTGCGGTCGGCCAACCTCGGCAAGAGCCCCGCGGCACTCGTGACCTACGGACAGGGCCTCGGCACGGTGTTCGTGCTCGAGCAGCGGGCCGCCTCGGGTCACAGCCCGCTCGGGTCGCTGCCGTCCGCCTCGATCAACGGAACACGCGGACACGAACTCGATACGACGCTCGGCTCGCTCGTGCAGTTCACGCGCAACGGCGTCACGTACACGATCCTCGGGTCGCAGCCGGCCGCGACGATCATGACCGCCGCTCAGTCTCTGGCGTGAGCGACGACGGCGGCGGCGAACCGCTTGTCGAGATCCACGGTGTAACGAAGCGCTACGGCGCGATCGTCGCCCTGGAAGACGTGTCGGCCTCGCTGACCGAGCGTGCGGTCGGACTGCTCGGGGCAAACGGCGCCGGCAAGTCGACCCTGATGCGCGTGATGCTCGGCCTGGTCAAGCCGGACGCCGGCCGCATCCGGATCCTGGGCATCGACGCCTCGGAGGCGACGTGGGAGATCCGGCGGCGGCTCGGCTACATGCCCGAGCACAGCTGCCTGCCCCTGGGGATGACCGCGCGCGACCTCGTCGTGCACATGGGCGAGCTGCGCGGCCTGCCCCGCCGGGTCGCCGTGCTGCGCGCCTCCGAGGTGCTGTTCCAGGTGGGGCTCGAGGAGGAGCGGTCACGGCTGATCCGGACGTTCTCGGTGGGCATGAAGCAGCGCACCAACCTCGCCCAGGCGATCGTCCATTCACCCGGCCTCGTGATCCTCGACGAGCCGACCAACGGCCTCGACCCGGCCGGGCGCGAGGAGATGCTGACGCTGGTGCGCCGTCTGTCCAAGGATCTCGGGATCGCCGTGGTGATCTCGTCGCACGTGCTGGAGGACGTGGCCCGCACGTGCGACTCGGTCATCGTGCTGCGGGAGGGGCGCGTGGCCGCCACACGCCAAATCGACCACGCGGCGCAGGCCACGAAGGGCGACGTCCAGGTGCGGATCGTCGGCGACGCCGCCGAATTCGCCCGGGCCGCGGCCCGGATCGGCCTGACGGTGGACGGCAACGGCGCCGCCACCGGCGACGGCGACGCTGGGGAATTCGGCGCCTGGCTGCTGGTGCGTGGCCCCGACGCCGCACATGTGCTTGCCGGCGTGCGCGACGCCGCGTGCACGGCCGGGGTCGGGCTCCATGAGCTGCGACCGGCCGGCCCAACGCTCGAAGAGTCGCTGATCGGGGCGATCGGATGACGCAGGACGCCCGTGTCGTCGACATCGCCTACACCCGCTACGACGGGCCCCGCGCCGGCCGTCTGGGCGCGATCTGGTCGCTGGCACGATGGAGCTCGCTGCGCGCTCTGGGGGCGCGCCGGGGATGGAAGGCCAAGCTGATCCCCATCACCCTCACCCTGCTCGCATTCGCCCCGGCGCTCGTGATCCTCGGGCTGCGGGCGCTCTTCGGCACGACGGCGGGCACGACGAACCTCGCCAATGCGCTGCCCTATTCGAACTACAGCGCGGCAACCGGGATCGTCATCCTCGTGTTCACGGTCGTGATCACGCCGGAGCTCGTGTGCCCCGACCGCCGCGACCGCACGCTGTCGCTCTACTTCTCGACCGCGATCGGACGCGGCGACTACGTGGTCGGCAAGATCCTGGCGGCGCTGCTCCCGATGCTCCTCGTGACGCTCGCACCGCCGCTCCTGCTGTACGCCGGCAACGTGCTCTTCGCCGTGCACCCGGTCGGCTACCTCGGCCGGCACCTGGCCGACCCGCCGCGGATCGTCGCGGCGGGACTGATCATCGCCTTCTTCTACAGCCTGATCGGGCTTGCCATCTCGTCGCTCACCGGGCGCCGCGCCTTCGCGGTCGGTGGTTACCTCGCGTTCCTGGTCATTCCCACGATCATCGGCGGCGTGCTCGCGCACGCCCTCAACGAGCGCTACCTGCGCCTGCTCGCATTCGCCGCCACACCGATTCAGGCCGCCCGCGGCCTCTACCCCGGATACACTGACCGCGGCCACCTCAGCGCGGCGCTCTGGGGATCGACGGCGGTCGAGCTGATGGTGGTCGCGATCGTGGTACTCGCCGTCAGATACGGGCGAGACGAGGGATGAGCGCTCCCGCGATCGAGTTCGCAGGCGTCTCCCGCTGGTACGGGGACACCGTCGCGCTCGCAGACGTGTCGTTCACCGCCGGCGGAGGCGTCATCGGCCTGCTCGGGCACAACGGCGCGGGCAAATCGACCACCCTCAAGCTCTGCGCGGGATTCTCCACGCCGAGCAGTGGCGAGGTGCGCATCTTCGGCGTCAACCCCCGCAAGACGCCTTCCGTCTACAGCCGGATCGGCATCGTCCCCGACCTCAGCCCGCCGTGGCCGTTCCTGTCGGGCCGCCAGGTGGTCGAGCTGTCGGCCCGCCTTCACAACGTGGCGGATCCCCGCGCGGCGGCCGCAAGGGCCATCGAGTCGGTCGATCTGCTCTCCGCCGCCGACCGGCCGGTGGGCGAGTTCTCCCACGGCATGCGCCAGCGGATCAAGCTCGCCCAGGCGCTCGCCCACGACCCGGAGCTGCTGCTGCTCGACGAACCGCTGAACGGGCTCGACCCGGCGCAGCGCAGCCACATGATCGAGCTGCTGTCGCGGCTGGGGCACGAGGGCCGAACGGTGGTCGTGTCCTCGCACGTGCTGCACGAGGTCGAGCGGATGGCGCCGCGGGTGCTCGTGCTGGTCAACGGCCACCTGGTCGCGGAGGGTTCGACCACGGCGATCCGTCGGCTCATCAGCGAGCGTCCGCGGCGGGTGCTGGTCACCGCCGACGGGAACGGCCGCGCGCTGGCGCGCGAGCTGCTGGCCGTGGCGAACGTCGATGCGGTGCGGCTCGTGGACGGAACGATCGAGGTCGAGACCAGCGACCCGGAGGCCTTCAGCCGCGCGTTGCCGCAGGCCGCAACCAGCACCGACACGCTCCTGCGCCGCATCAACCCCGTCGGCGACGATCTCGAGAGCGTGTACGCATACCTCCACGAGCGCGCCCGGGGGCAGGGCCGGTGATCCGCCCGGTTTTCGCGCTCACCCTGCGGTCGCTGCTTTTGCAGAAGCGCACGATCGTGCTCGGGCTGGTGGCGGCCGCACCGGTTCTGATGGCGCTGATCTATGCCCTCGCCCGGTCACCGGGAAGCCACGACCATTCCTTCTACTCCGACCTCGTCCAGCAGCTGTTCGTGCCGACGGTCGCCTCGCTGATCTCGCTCGTCTTCGGGGTGAGCGCGTTCGGCGACGAGCGCGAGGACGGCACCATCCTCTACCTGGTCGCGACCCCGCAGCCACGGCGAGAGCTCATCGTGGCGAAGATCGCCGCCGCCTGGGCCGCCACGCTGATCCTGCTCGTGCCGAGCCTCCTCGCCAGCGGCCTGCTCAGCCTGAGGACTGGCTCGAGCACGGCGCTGATCGGCTGGCCGCTGCTGGGGGTGCTGCTCGCGAGCCTCGCGTACTGCGCGGGCTCGGTGCTCCTGTCGCTCTACACCCGCCGCCCGATCGTGATCGGCGTGCTCTACATCCTGCTCTGGGAAGGGTCGATCGCCACGTTCGCGGCTTCGGCGGCCAAGCTCTCGATCTCGGCGTATGGCCGCGCGTTCACCGCCCACGTCCTGCCGCAGGCCTCGCGGCCGGTGGCAAGCACCGCCGTCTCGGCGCTCGTGCTCCTCGTGGTCGTCGCCGTCACCGGGTGGGCCGCGGCTCGGGCGCTCACCCGGGTCGAGCTGCCGTGAGGCCGTGCCGCTCGACGATCCTGTCGTAGTTCAGCCGTAGGAGCGCGATGACATCGTCCACGTCGCGGTCGGTCTCGATCCTGCGGGCCGCCGGCCCGCGGGCGTCCGGGAACACCGGGTGCGGGCCGATCCGGCCCTGCGCCCGCAGATCGTCCCAGACCGGCTTGGGGAACGAGAAATGGGCCGAGTGATCGCCGTGCAGGTGACCGAGCGGCCGCCGCCCGACGGTGAACGCATACTCCCCGCGGCTCCCAGGCCCGGCCTCGACGCCCGGCCACGCGGTGACCTCCGCGGTGATTCGCTCGCTCGCTGTCTGTGTTGTCGGCATCCGTACCTCCGTGTTTCTTCTCAGACTACAAGTTGAAGTAAGCTTGAAGTCAAATGCCGAACCTGCTCGCGATCACCGAGGTGTCCAGGCGAAGCGGCGTCGCGGCCTCCGCGCTGCGCTACTACGAGCAGCGCGGCCTCATCACGGCCGCCCGCGCCGGATCGGGCCACCGCCGCTACCCGCGCCCCGTGCTGCGGCGGATCGCGTT
>DATCPV010000209.1:0-7547 GCA_036569885.1 Gaiellales bacterium
GTGCCCGTGAGGCTGGTCGGCGGACTCGCCGTCCGCGCGCACCTGCCGAACGGCACGGAGCCTGTGATCAGCCGGGAGTACAAGGACATCGACCTGGTGACGCTCAAGGGCCGCAGCAAGGCGGTGACCGCGTTCATGACCGAACAGGGCTATGAGGCCGACCGGGTGTTCAACACCACCAACGGCCATCGCCGGCTGCTCTATTACGACGTGCCCCACCAGCGTCAGGTGGACGTCTTCGTGGGCGCGTTCGAGATGTGCCACGCGATCCCGATCACCGAGCGGATCGAGTTGCACCCGGTTGCCGTTCCGCTCGCGGAACTGCTGCTGACCAAGATGCAGATCGTCGAGCTGAACGCGAAAGACCAGTCCGACATCGTCACGCTGCTCTACCACCACGACGTCGGGGAGGGCGACGACGGCGTGATCAATGCCAAGCGGGTCGCCCAGCTCTGCGCGGCCGATTGGGGCCTGTGGCGGACGACCAAGATGAACGTTGAGCGCACCCGCCAGGCGCTGGCCGGTGACGACTTCTCCCCCGAGGTCCGCGCGGTGGTCGAGCCGCGGCTGGAGCGGCTGTGGGACGCCATCGAGGCGGCGTCGAAGTCGAGCCGCTGGAAGATGCGAAACCGCGTGGGCGACAAGGTGCGCTGGTACGAGGAGCCCGAAGAGGTCGGCTGATGCGCCAAAAGGGGTCAGACCCCGTTTGGCTCATGGTCGGGAGCGCAGCGCGATGTAGAGGTCGACGCGGTCTTCCATCGAGCCCAGGTCGCGGCCCGTCAGCTGCTCGACCCGGTTCAGGCGGTGGCGCAGCGTGTTCACGTGCACGTGCAGCGCGGTCGCCGTCTCCTGCCAGCGGCAGCCCGACGACAGGAACCGGTCGAGCGTCTCCACCAGGCGCGACCGGCGACGGGCGTCGTGCTCCTCGAGCGGATGCAGGAGCGCGCGCCGGAACGCCGCCAGCACCTCCTCGTCCTGCAGTGCGAGCAGCAGCGAATGTGACCCGACCTGGTGGTGCGTCGCCCACCCCGCGTCGCGGCGCATGCGCGCAAACCGGCAGGCATGGCGGGCCTCCACGATGGCCGCGCGCAGTCCCGAGGCGTCCGCCGCGAGGCCGCCGACGCCGACGGGCTCCTCGAGCCGCTCGTGCAGCCCGGCGGCGAGGGTGGCGAGGCCGGTCTCGTCGCCGGCCCAGGCCGCCACCGCCACCAGCTCGCGCGCCTTGACCGCGGCGACCGCCGCCAGCTCCACGTCGGCAAGGGCGCGCTCGAGCCGGTCGAGGCCGACGTCGGGATCCTCCGACTCGCACACGATCGCGGCCAGGGGAGCGCCCGCGTCGAGGCCGAACGTCGCCAGCCGGGCGGCCGTCGCCCGCTGCTGGGCGGGGCCGGCGAGGATCAGGTCGACCAGCTCGGCCGCGAGCCGGCGCTCGTTCTCCCGCAGCGCCTGCAGCCTGGCCAGCTCGAGGCCGAGGAACGGCAGCGTTTGATCGACGGCGGCCCGGTCGTCGTCCGCCAGGCCGTTCTGCCCGGTGGCCACCACGAGGTGGGCCTCGGTGCGGCCGAGCGCAACGATCGGAAACGCCAGCCAGCCGTTCACGGCCACCGGCCGCGGCTGCTGGGGCTCCGCCTGGGCGGACACCTCGTGGGCGTCGGCCGCCGCGGCGGCACCGGCGATCACCCGCCGGCCGCGGCCGAGCATCCAGGCGCGCAGGCCCGGGTCGAGCACGTCCAGGATCCCGTCGAGGCCCGCGCCGTGGCCGGCCGCCTCCACCAGCCGGTCGTTGCGCAGCACCCGCTCGCGCAGCGCCTCCTCGCGCTGGCCGTAGACGCGGTCGACGAATGCGCGCGAGACGGCGATGAACGGCACGTCGTAGGGCACCGCGAAGAGCGGCAGCCCCGCCGCGGCGCACGTGTCCTCAAGGTCGGGCGGCATGACGGCGTCGGGCTCGGGCAGGCCGTAGCCGAGCGCGGCGACGTCGCTCCGGCGCAGCGGGGCGACGAAGTCGGCGCTCGAGGTGCCCGCGGCCCGCCACACACCGGTCGTCAGGATCACCTCGCCGCCCTGCAGGTAGCGGGAGGGGTCGGCCAGCTCGGTGGTGTGCACCCAGCGGATGATGCGCTCGAGGTCGCCGTCCACCACGACCCGCAGGTCGAGCGACGGCACCGCGACAAGTTCGCACACACGCATCGGCATTGGATGATCCTCTAACGCCGATCGTACAACGTTGCAGGGTCGCACCCTTGTGACCACCGCACGGATGGGTGAGACTGGTCACATGGCGGGGTTCACCTGGCCCGGCGATCACCGCGCGGCGCTGGCGCTCACATTCGATGTCGATGCGGAGTCGGCCATCCTGGCGGTCGATCCCGCCTACGCCTCCCGCCTCTCGACGATGGGCCACCAGGCCTACGGGCCGAAGGTGGGCGTGCCGCGGATCCTGCGCATGCTCGAGCGCACGGGCGTGCGCGGCAGCTTCTTCGTCCCCGGCCTGACCGTCGACCGTTATCCGGGCACCGTCGAGGCGATCCTCGCCGCCGGCCACGAGCTCGGCCACCACGGCTACTCGCACGTGCCCTACCACCGGCTCTCCGAGGACGGCCAGCGACGGGACGTCGAGCGCGCCCTGGAGAGCATCCAGCGTGTCGCCGGCCTCCGGCCCGAGGGCTTCCGCGCGCCGTGGTGGGAGCTCTCCAACTCGACTCCCGCGCTCCTGGCCGAGCTCGGCTTCAGCTGGGAATCGAGCATGATGGACGACGACCGCCCATACCTGATGGACACTGGCAAGGGGATCCTGGCCGAGCTGCCCGTGCACTGGATGCTCGACGACTGGGAGCAGTACGCCTTTCTGCCCGAACCGCACATCGGTGCGGTGATCGAGTCGCCCGCGAAGGTGCTCGATCTGTGGACGAGCGAGCTCGACGCCCTTTCGGCGGAGGGTGGCCTGACGGTGCTCACGGGCCACCCATTCCTGTCGGGCCGGGCGTCGCGCGTCGCGACGCTCGAGCGCGTGATCGAGCACGCCCGCGCCGCCGGCGGCATCTGGATCGCGCCGCTCGGCGAGATCGCCGCGCACACACGCACCGTCATCCCAGAGACCGACGCGCGGCCCGTGCCGAGCGTCCACATCGAGGAGGGGATCTATGACAGCTGACGCCGCAGCGCCGGTCGCATTTGAGCGCCAGGCCACCGGCCTCGTCCGTGAGGCCGGCTGGTGGGACGTGCTGGTCTACAACATGAACTTCATCTCGATCGGCCTGATGGCCGCCTTCCTGTTCAACACGACCATCCCGTTCTACCAGGGTGTGAACGTGTATCTGAACGAGCTGATCGCGTTTGGCCTCGTGATCCCGCTCTCGCTCGTGTTCGCGATGTTCGCGGCGGCCATGCCGCGGTCGGGCGGCGACTACGTCTACGTCTCGCGCACGCTGCACCCGGCGCTGGGGATGATGTCGTCGTTCAACAACACGGTGTGGTGGTTCATCTACGGCGGCGTCCCGTCGGCGTTCTTCGCCCGCTACGGCCTCGGGCCCTTCCTGCGCACAGTGGGGGACATGTCGGGCTCGAGCACGATGACCCGCTGGGGCAACACGCTGGTCGGGAAGACCGGCACGCTGATCGCCGGCACGATCCTGATCGTCGTCCTGTGCGCGGTCTTCTCGCGCAGCCTGCGCCTGTATTTCCGCCTGCAAAACGCGCTCTTCCTGGTCGCCATGGGGAGCATCGTGCTGTCGATCGTCGTCTTCGTTGTGAAGGGCCGTGGCGACGTCGTGGCCGGGATCAACTCGACCTTTGGCTCGGGCAGCGTCTCGGGCGCGCTCAAGGCGGGCGGGCCGCAGGGATCGCTCGACCTGCGCAACACGATCCTGCCGATGACCTGGCTCTACCTGGAGCTCGTCTTCAACCAGTCGTCGGCCTACATCGGCGGCGAGGTGCGGCGGGCATCGCGGGTGCAGCTGTGGTCGATGCCGGCCGCCGCCGTGCTCGCGCTGGGCACGCTCATGCTGCTCACCTGGGCGGCGCTGCACTCGATCGGGTTCACGCTCTGGAGCGGGCTCGGCAACGACTTCGGCTCGAGCCTCGGGCTGTCCTCCACGCCCGTCTACAGCGAGATCGCCGCCGCGGCCAGCGGCAGCACGATCGTCGGGATCCTGATCCTGGGCGGATTCGTCTTCTGGAGCTACACCTGGCTGCCCGGCCAGATCCTGAACGCCTCCCGCAACCTGGTCGCCTACGCCATCGACGGCGTCATGCCGCGGCAGCTGGCGTACGTCAGCGAGACCACCCATGCGCCGCTGGTGGCCATCTGGCTCGTTGGCGCCGGCTCGATCGTGTTCCTCTACCTGTACGTCTACACGCACATCTTCGCGACGCTGACCGGGATCTTCGGATTCATCCTCGGCTTCTGCCTGGTGTCGATCGCCGGCATGCTCTTCCCCTACCGGCTGCCCGACGTGTTCGAGAGCTCACCGGTGCGCTGGCGGGTGGCGGGAGTACCGGTCATGAGCATCGTCAGCACGCTCTCGCTGATCGCCTGCGTCGCATCGCTCGTGATCTTCTGGGACGACCCATTCGCCGGGTTGCGCAACCTGGACGACGGCTCCCGCTACTGGTGGGGGGTCATCTACAACGTGGCCATCTTCGCCTCGGGCTTCGTCATCTACTTCATCGCCCGCTGGCTCAACCGCAGGCGCGGCGTTGAGATCGACAAGCGGTTCGCGGAGATCCCGATTGAGTAGCCGTCCCGTCGCACTCGTGACGGGCGCGGCCGGCGGCATCGGCGGTGCGTCGGCCGATGCGCTCGCGGCTGCCGGGATGGCGGTCGCGCGCACCGATCTGCCACTGGACGTCGCCGATGCCGTCGCGGTGGCCGGGCTGGTCGCACAGACCGAGGCGGATCTCGGGCCGATCGAGGTGCTCGTGAACTGTGCCGGCTACGTCGAGGAGATGCCTCTGGCCGAGCTCACCGACCCCGAGTGGAACCGGATGCTGCGCGTGCACCTGGGCGGCACCTGGCACACGTGCCGGGCGGTGGCGCCGGGCATGGCCGCCCGCGGCCGGGGCGCGATCGTGAACACGAGCTCCGAGCTGGCCCTGTGCGGGGCCGAGCTGCACGCCCACTACTGCGCCGCCAAGGGCGCGATCATCGGCCTCACCAAATCGCTCGCGCTCGAGCTGGGCGGGCGCGGCGTGCGGGTGAACGCGGTCGCCCCGGGAGCGACCGACACGGCGCTGCTCACCGACACGTGGCGCACCCCCGCCTACCTGGCGTCGCTGCCGCTCGGGCGGCTCTCGACGGCCGCCGAGATCGCAGCCACGGTCGCCTTCCTGGCATCGGACGCCGCTGCCTACGTCACCGGCCAGGTCGTCTCGCCCAACTCCGGGGCGGTGATATGAGGGTGGCGCTCGTGACGGGAGCGGCGACCGGGATCGGTGCGGCGACGGCCGACCTGCTCGAGGAGCGCGGCCTCACCGTCGCGCGCAACCACCTGCCCGGGCAGGCCGTGCCCGGCTACTCGGCGCCCGCCGACGTGTCCGACTCTGCTGCGGTGGACGGCATGGTCGCGCGCATCGGCGCCGATCTCGGGCCGGTGTCGGTGCTCGTCTGCAACGCCGCCCACATGGTCATGGGCGCCGTCGAGGACGTCGGCCCCGAGGACTTCTGGCGGGTGCTCGAAACCAACCTCACCGGCAGCTTCAACTGCATCCGCGCCTGCGCACCCGGAATGACCGTCGCCCGGTGGGGCCGGATCGTCACCATCGCCTCTGGCTGGGGCGTCACCGGATGGCCGCGGGCGAGCGCCTACAGCGCCTCCAAGGCCGGCGTGATCGCACTGACCCGCGCGGTCGCGCGCGAGCTCGGCCACCACGGCATTACCGCCAACGCGATCACGCCCGGGCTGATCGACACGCCGCAGCTCGACGTGGACGCCGATGACGCGGGCCTCTCGCCGCAGGAGATGCGCGCCCACTACGGCGCAGGGGTGCCGCTGGGCCGCGTGGGCCGGCCGCAGGACGTTGCGGCGGTGGTCGCGCACCTGAGCAGCGACGTCGCGGGCACCATCACCGGCCAGGTCATCGGCGTCGACGGAGGCATGCGGTGACCGCGCGCTACACGCCGGTCGACGCCTTCCGCAACCCGCGCTTCGCGGGCGTGCGCACCTACATGCGGCTGCCGCACGTGACCGACCTGGAAGGCGTCGACGTGGCAGTCCTGGGTCTGCCCTTCGACACCGCCACCAGCTTCCGCTCCGGCGCCCGCTTCGGGCCTGAGGCGATCCGCTCGGCGTCGTCGCTCCTGCGCCCGTACAACCCCGAGCAGCAGGTGGACATCTTCGCCCACGTCTCGGCGGTCGACGCGGGCGACCTGGCGCTCGCGCCCGGCGACACCGAGGCCACCTACGCTCTGGCCGAGGAGGGCCTGGATGCGGTCATCGCCGCTGGGGTGTTCCCGGTCGTCCTGGGCGGCGATCACTCGATCACGCTGGCCGAGCTGCGGGCGCTCAGCCGCCGGCACGGGCCGCTCGCGCTCGTGCACCTCGATGCCCACGGCGACACCTGGCACGAGTACTTCGGCCAACGCTACTTCCACGGCACCACGTTTCGGCGGGCGGCCGAGGAGGGCGTGATCGACCCCTCGGCGTCGGTCCAGGCCGGCATGCGCGGGTCGCTCTACGGGGCGGAGGACATCTCGTCGGCCCGCGAGCTCGGCTTCACCGTCCTCTCGACCCGCGAGCTGCGGGCGCTGGGGCCCGATGGCTTCGGCGGCCTCGTGCGCGAGCGGGTCGGCGGCCGGCCCGTCTTCCTGAGCTTCGACGTCGACTTCTGCGATCCGGCGTTTGCCCCCGGCACCGGCACGCCCGAGGTTGGCGGGCCGACCTCGGGCGAGGCCCTCGAGTTCGTCCGCGCCCTGCACGGCGTCGCCCTGCGCGGCTGCGACGTGGTCGAGGTGGCCCCGCCGTACGACTCCCCGGGCCAGCCGACGGCGCTCCTCGGGGCGACGGTCGCCTGGGAGGCGATCTCGCTGCACGCCCGGGCTCGGGCGGCGGGCACGGGGGGCGGCGCATGAAGCTGTACTACGCCGGCGACGTGCACGGTTCCGAGAAGTGCTGGCGCAAGTTCCTCGGCGCAGCGAAGTTCTACAACGTTGACACGCTGATCATGGGCGGTGACATCACCGGCAAGCTGATGGTGCCGGTGGTCTCGACGGCTGACGGCCGCTATGAGGCGAGCGTCCTCGGCCGGGCCGAGACGGTCACCGCCGACGGCCTCGACGACCTGGAGAAGCGGATCCGCTTCAACGGGTTCTATCCGTACCGGTGTGACCGCGCCGAGTACGAGCGGATCCGCACCGACCCCGAGCACCGCGACACCGTCTTCACCCGGCTGATGGTGGACGAGGTCGAGCGCTGGATCCGTCTGGCCGAGGAACGGCTCGCGGGCACCGCCATCCGCTGCTACGTCATGCCCGGAAACGACGACGAGTTCGCCATCGACAGGGCGCTCGAGTCGACCAGCATCCTGAACCCCGACAACCGGGTCATGCG
>DATCPV010000210.1:0-10557 GCA_036569885.1 Gaiellales bacterium
GCGAGACGATCGACCGGCTGGTCGAGACGGTCACCGCGTCGGGGATGCGTGTCTTTGCCCGCATCGATCACGCGGCCGGTGCCGCCGAGGTGGGGATGGAGCTGCGCCCGACCGAGGTCGTGCTCTTCGGCCATCCCCGCGGCGGCACGCCGCTCATGCAGGACCGCCAGACCGCCGGGCTCGATCTGCCGCTGAAGGCGCTGGCGTGGGAGGACGAGCACGGCGCGGTCTGGCTGACCACGGACGATCCGCAGTGGCTGGCGCGGCGGCACGGCCTGGGCGAGCCCAGCCAGGCGGCGGTGGCAGCCCTCACGCAAGCCCTGGGGCGGGTCACCGGGGTTGCGAGCGGCACCATCTAAACTTCGGGCGGATGGCGCGTGTACAGATGTCGGTCGGAAACGAGCTCGCAGCCGAGCTTGGGAACCACCGCGACGCGATGCTCCACGCCCTGATCGAACGGCTGGGCACCAAGGCATATCTGCGCGGCAACGAGCTCACGCTGGACGGTGAGGAGGGCGCCGTCGAGAGCGCGCGCCTCGTCGTCGACGAGCTGGCGCAGCTCGTGGCCGAGGGTGTGAGCGTCGGCCCCCAGACGGTGGATGCCGTGGCAGGCGTGCTGACCGCGGACGGGCGCCCCGTGGACGTGCTGCACGACATCGTGTGGATGCACCGGGGCAACAAGGTGACGCCGAAGACGATCGTGCAGAAGCGCTATGTCGATGCCATCCGGGCCAACACGGTCACGTTCGGCATCGGCCCGGCGGGCACCGGCAAGACCTATCTGGCGATCGCGCTCGCCGTCGCGGCGCTGCAGGAGCGCGAGGTCGCGCGCATCATCCTCACCCGGCCGGCGGTGGAGGCGGGCGAACGGCTCGGCTTCCTGCCGGGCGACCTCCTCGCCAAGGTCGACCCCTATCTGCGGCCGTTGTTCGACGCGCTGCACGACATGCTCGACGCCGAGCGGCTGGTCTCGTACATGGACAAGGGGATGGTCGAGGTTGCGCCGCTCGCATTCATGCGCGGGCGCACGCTCAACGACTCGTTCATCATCCTCGACGAGGCGCAGAACACGAGCCCCGAGCAGATGCAGATGTTCCTGACGCGGCTCGGTTTCGGATCGCGGGTGGTGGTGACCGGCGACATCACGCAGATCGACCTGCCGCGCGACTCGCGCTCGGGTCTCGTCAACGTCATCAGCGTCCTCGAGGGTGTGCCCGACATCGCCTTTGTGCACTTCTCCGATGCCGACGTCGTCCGCCACAAGCTGGTGCAGCGGATCGTGAGCGCCTACCGCGAGCACAGTGAGGCCGCCGGCGAAAGCGCGCGCGAGTGACGGTGGCGGTCGAGGTGCGAAACCGCGCCCGCATCGTGCTCGACGAGGCGGCCGCCGCGGCCGTCCTGGCCGCCGCGCTCGAGGCCGAGGGCGTGACCGACGGGGACGTCGGGCTGGCGGTGGTGGGGCGCAGCGAGATGGCCCGCCTGAACAACCTGCACCGCGGCAAGCCGGACCCGACAGACGTGCTGTCGTTTCCGCTGGACATGCGCGATCCGCTGCCCCCCGGCGTGCCGCGCCAGCTCGGGGACGTCGTCATCTGCCCCGCAGTCGCCCGCACCCAGGGCACGCCGCTCGAGCAGCTGCTCGTCCACGGCGCACTGCACCTCGTGGGCTACGACCACGAAGCCGATGATGGAGAGATGATCGCCCGCCAGGAGCAGATCGTCGAGGAGATCGCCGCGCGTGCCGCCGCCCGTCCTTCGTAGCGGAGAGGAGACGAGGAGCGCCGCCAAGCGCGCTGCGCCGTTCAACGCTGCCCGGCGTGAGGC
The DNA here is from genome assembly GCA_036569885.1 of Gaiellales bacterium. GTDB lineage: Bacteria > Actinomycetota > Thermoleophilia > Gaiellales > JAICJC01 > JAICJC01. Next base: position 1,825 of record DATCPV010000210.1, read on the forward strand.
GAGCGGGCTCGTCAACAGCTTCAACTACGCCTTCGAGGGCATCATCTACGTGGTGCGCACGCAGCGGAACATGCGCATCCACTTCCTGGTCGCGCTGGCGGTGCTGCCACTGGGAGTGCTGCTCGGCGTGACGCGGATCGAGATGCTGGCCGTGCTCCTTTCGGTGGCGTTCGTCCTCCTGATGGAGATGGCCAACACCGCACTCGAGATGACGATCGACGTGGCCACCTCGGCATTCGACCCACGCGCCCGCGCCGCCAAGGACATCGCGGCGGGGATGGTGCTGGTCTCGGCGGTGACGGCGCTCTTCGTCGGCTATCTGGTGTTCGCGCCCCGCCTCCAGAACCCGAGCCAGCGGGCGATCAACGGCGTCCGCGCCTCGCCGGTGCACCTGACGGTGATCGCGATCGCCGTCGTGATCATGCTCGTGGTCGCGATCAAGGCCTACTTCGGCTCGGGCTCGCCGATGCGCGGCGGCCTTCCGTCGGGCCACGCCGCGGTCGCCTTCTCGGGCTGGGCAGCGATCACCCTCGTCACGCACAGCTACGAGAACCAGGTGCTGGTCTCGACCCTGGCGTTCGTGATGGCGGTGCTCGTCGCCCAGACGCGGGTCGAGGCCGGGGTGCACTCGACGCTCGAGGTGATCTACGGCGGCGTGCTGGGCGCCCTGATCACCACCGCCATCTTCCAGGCCCTCACCTAGGCCCGGGCGAACACCAACCGGGGACAGTCCCCGGTTGCGGCGGGTGAGTGGTTCGTTGCGATGTTGTGACACGTCGCGCGGTGATCGGTGACACCGATCCACGTAGCGTGGAGGCATGTCCGAGACGGTCCAGCGCTCCCACGTCATCGCCGACCGCTACCTGACCAGCCCGGCAGCGCTCGCCGCCCAGCCGTTCGGGCCGGTGGACGCGCTCGACACGCACTCCGGCCGGGGGGCCCAGGTGCGGATCGTATTCGTCGCCGGCGAATGCGACGAGGCCGATCTGGCCGATGTGGTCGCACGCTGGTGCGGGATCGGCTGCAGCGAGGTCTGCGGCGTTCTTGACTTCGGCCGCCACCGCGACCGCTGGTTTCTCGTGCTCCCGCCGAGCGTGGGGCTCCCGGTGGAGCGGTGGCGCATGCTGCGCCGGCCCACGGCCGCCGACGCCGCCCGGCTCACCCTCGCCTTCGGCCGGCTGACCGAGCGGGTGGCCGCCGCGGGGTTCTCGCCCGACGCCGCGGCACTGGCCGATGTGGCCGTCGGCCCGGGCCCGACGCCGTTCCTCGAACGGCCGCTGCTGCCCGCCGTGAGCCGACGGCCGGTCGCGCAGGGCGACGGCCAGCGCATCCTGGCCGCGGTCTACGAGGCCGCGCTCGGCCCGGCCGACCCGCCGGCCGGCCTCTACGGCTGGGGCGAGCGGGCGCGCGCCGGTCAGTTCGCCAGCCTGAGCGAGTGCCTCGACGAGCTCGAGCGCTCACGCGCCGCGGTCGACGGTCAGGACACTCAGACGTCCGACCTGCCGCCCGGCCTGGGCCATCTCTTCGACGACGACTTCGACCTCGACGGCCCGGCGGTGACCGCGCCGCCGCCGCGTCGCTTCCGCCGTGTGTGGCGCGTCATGTCGGTTGTGATCGCGGCGTTTGTCCTCCTGTCGGCCGTCCTGGATCTCACGCAAGTGAGCCCGGCGTCGACGACGCCGCGCGATCCCGCCGCACCCCCGGTCACGCCGGTCACGAGCCCCGGGGCGGTGCGAGGCGGCCAGAACCCGCTCGTCCACACACGGCCGACTCACCGGGTGGTTGCGAAGCCGCGGCCTCACCACCGGCACCATCGGGTCGTGCGCGCGGTCACTCCGCCTGCGACCACGCCTGCGACCACGCCTGCGACCACGTCGACGTCCACCCCGGCTCCGACCTACCCGGCCGGGGCGGTGTACCTCCCCGAGCCCTCGCCCGTCGGCGTCGTCCTGCCGGCCCCGTGAGCTCAGGATCTACCATGGACGCATGCGTTCCCCATCTCCGGCCGAGCTCGACCTGTACGCGCATGCGCAGGCTGCCGCTGTGCACGCATACGTCCCGTACTCGCGGTTCGCGGTCGGCGCGGCCCTGCTCCCCGAGGGCGGCGGCGAGCCGGTCACCGCGGTCAACGTCGAGAATGCCTCCTACGGACTGACCGTCTGTGCCGAGCGAAACGCGGTGTTCGCCGCAGTGGCGGCGGGGCACCAGCGGTTCGACGCGGTGGCGGTCTACGCCGAGGCCGACTCCGTCCCTCCCTGCGGCGCGTGCCGGCAGGTGCTGGCGGAGTTTGCGCCGACGATCGCGGTCGTCTTCCGCCGCGGCGGCGAGGTCGTGACGATGGGGTTGGACGAGCTCCTGCCCGAGCAGTTCCGGCTGTGACCGAGCCCGAGTACCGATCGGGCTTGGTGGCGCTCGCCGGACGGCCGAATGTGGGCAAGTCGACGCTGGTCAACCGTTTGGTCGGCGAGCATGTCGTCGCGGTCTCGGCGCGGCCGCAGACGACCCGGCGGCGGACGCTCGGAGTCGTCAACCGGGAGGGCTGCCAGCTCGTGATGGTCGACCTGCCCGGGTTCCAGAAGCCCTTCGACCGGCTGACCGAGCGAATGCAGCGGTCGGTGAACGAGACCCTCGCCGACGCCGACGCGACCGTGCTCATGCTCGACGCACGTGCACCGGTCGGCTCGGGCGACCGCTACATCGCCGCCCGTGTGCTCGCCGAGGGCGCGCCGCCCTGCGTCGTCGCCGTCAACAAGACCGACGGCATCGGCCCGGATCGCATCGTCCCGATCCTCCACGAGGTGATGGGCCTCGGCGACCCGCACGCCGTCCACCCGATCAGCGCGCTCACCGGTGCCGGTATCGATGCGCTGCTGGACGAGCTCCTGACGCTCCTCCCCGAGGGGCCGGCCTGGTTTCCGCCGGGCATGGTCACCGATCAATCGCTCGAGCACCGCATCGCCGAACTTGTCCGCGAGCGGGCGCTCGAGCTGACCCGCGACGAGGTGCCGCACGCCGTCGCCGTGCTGGTCGAGTCGATCACCCCCGGGCGCGGGCCGACGATGATCGAGGCCAAGCTGATCTGCGAGACCGAGTCCCAGAAGGCGATCCTGATCGGCCGCCACGGGGCGATGGTGAAGCGCATCGGGTCCGAAGCCCGCCCCGCGGTTGAGCGGGCTGTGGGGAGCCCGGTCTTCCTGGAGCTGTCCGTCAAGGTGCGGCCGCGGTGGCGGCGCGACGCCGCCGAGCTCGATCGGCTCGGGGTCTGAGGCCATGCGATCCACTACACTGGCTGTGGATGCCCCCGTTACCGGCTGAGCCGTTCGTCCGACCGGCGGTCGATGGCCTCACTTGACCGCATGATCAACTCCAGCCGGCGGGCGATGGAGCAGCGTCGCGACGCCCGGCCGCTGGAGGCGCTCGAGGTCGCCGTGCGCGATCTCGACCCGATCCGCCCGTTCACCGAGTCGGTGGTGGGGGAGGAGATCGCGTTCGTGCTGCGCGTCGGCGATGCCGACGCAACGCTCCTGGCGGAGGCCGCGTCCGCCGGCGTCGGCGGTCTGGCGGTCCCCGGCGACTCGGTGCCGGCGGCCTTTACCGAAACGTGGCTCCCCGTGCTGCACAAGGGCGTCCTGATCGATCCTTACCAGCTGTATGAGAGCCGCCTTGCCGGAGCCGACGGCGTTGTGCTGATCGCAGAGGCATTCGACGGCGAGGACGAGCGGTTCGCCGAGCTGCAGATGGTGGCCGCCCAGCTGGGTCTCGACGTCGTCGTCGAGGTGGCCGACGAGGACGAGGTGGAGCACGTGCTCGACCTGCTCGATCCCGACTCGTTCCTGATCCAGAACGTGCGCCCGGGGCGGCAGGAGGCCGACTTCGAGCACACGTTCTCGCTGCTCGAGGAGGTGCCGGCCGGCAAGGTCGTGCTCTCCGAGGGGGGAATCCGCAACCGCGATCAGGTGCTTGCGCTCGAGAGCGCCGGCGTCGATGCGGCGGTACTGGGCGACTGGGTGCGGAGGCTCGGCATCGCCCGCACACTCGACGTGCTGCGCGGCGACGAGCGCGAGTAGATGGCTGATTCCACGTCGCCGTGATGTCCTGGGCGGCGAGAACCGAGCCTGGGAAGGACGCAGGGAGTGTTCATACCGGTTAAGCGTATGGGCGCGACCGAGGACGTAGCCAGGCGAAGGTTCGCAGGCGCAGCCCACCACCTCCGCGAACCCACCGCCGACGGACGTCGAGGCGCGCGGGGGCGTGGAATCAGCCATCTAAGGCTCAGCCGAAGAACGCGCCCGACTGCTCGTAGAGCTCGCGCGGCACCAGCTTGAGCTGGGCGACCGCTTCCGAGATCGGGACGGCCACGATCTCGTCGCCGCGCAGGGCGGCCATCATCCCCCACGATCCCTCGCGCACCAGGTCGGCCGCCTTGAGCCCGAAGCGCGTGGCCAGCACGCGGTCGCGGGCGGTCGGCGAGCCGCCCCGCTGGACGTGCCCGAGCGTCGTCACCCGGGTCTCGAAGTGCGTGCGCTCCTCGATCTGGGCGGCTAGGGCAGCGCCGACGCCGCCCAGCCGGGGGTGGCCGAACGCGTCGACGTCGGCCGACGCGACGGCGCGCGACTCGCCGCTCTCGAACAGCAGCTCGTACCCCTCGCTGACCACGACGATCGAGAAGTCCTTCCCCTTCGTATGTCGCTTGCGGATCAGCTCGCAGCAGTGCTCCACCGTCATCGGCAGCTCGGGTATCAGGATCACGTCGGCGCCGCCGGCCATTCCCGCCATCACCGCGATCCAGCCCGTCTGGCGCCCCATCACCTCGCACACCATCACCCGGTCATGCGACTCGGCGGTCGAGTGCAGGCGGTCGATGGCCTCGGTCGCGATCGTGACCGCGGTGTCGAAGCCGAACGTGTAGTCGGTGCCGTTCAGGTCGTTGTCGATCGTCTTCGGCACCCCCACGATGTGGGCACCGTGCTCGGCGTTCAGGCGGGCGGCGACGCCGAGGGTATCCTCGCCGCCGATGGCCACCAGCGCGTCGAGGCGCGCCATGTGCTCGAGCACCCGCTCGACGCCGCCGTCGATGTCGAACGGGTTCGTGCGCGAGGTGCGCAGGATCGTGCCGCCGCGTGGGAGCAGGCCCGACACCTCGTGCTCGCCCAGCGGCCGCGTCTGGCCCTCGACCATGCCGCGCCAGCCGTGCATCACTCCGACGACCTCGTCGCCGTGGTCGATCGAGGCGCGTGCCACCGCCCGGATCACGGCGTTCAGGCCCGGGCAGTCGCCGCCGCCGGTGAGCATCCCGATGCGCATCCGGGGGTTCTAGCCGATCGCCCGGCGCGTCACCTCAGGCAGGCTCGCACACGTGCGCGTGGATCTCGGCGACAAGCTTGCGGACGAGGTCGGTCGTATCGCTGTTTTGCGCCAGCACCGTCGCCTGGAGCTCGGCGATGGCCTCGCGGTGCTTGGCGTCGGCGATGGCCGTGAGCCTGTCGCGGTCGGACTGGCGCGTCGCGGCCAGCAAAATGAGCGGCGCCGCGTACGCCGCCTGGGTCGAGAAGGCGAGGTTCAGGAGGATGAACGGATAGGGATCCCAGCGCAGCGACACGGCGATCACGTTGATCGCGATCCAGACCGCAACGAGGGCCGTCTGCGCGATGATGAACTGCGGGGTGCCGAAGAACCGGGCGAACCGCTCGGCGATGAGCCCGAAGCGGTCATTGCCGAACGGGCCGGAGTGGGCCCCGAGCAGGTGGGGATGGTGGCGCAGGTGGTGCTGATCGTGCTCGCCCATGCGAGTACGTTCGGGGCACGCCGCGGGTTGCCTGCCGCCCGCAGTCGCGATCTCCTAGCGACCACTGGTCAGATGGTCGAGGTCTTTGATGAGCGCGTAGCCGGTCTGGTTATGACGGAAGTGCGGCCCGCGCTGGGGGGTAAAGGGGTGGTACAGGGTGAGGATATTGACGTCGGGGAACACACCCCAATGGCCTCCGAGCAGGTTGAGGAACGGCTGGCGGATCGAGAACGGAGCAGAGCTGCTGAACACGATCGTGAACACGTAGCCGCGGGTGGTGACCGATGCACGGCCGGCGTTGGTGGCGGCGCCGATCAGCTTCAGGTCCGGCGGGATGAGCTTGCGATATCTGCTGGGGATCGCCGTGACCGGAATCGAGCGGACATCGAGTCCATGATGATTCTCGGCGCCCATGACCGCGCCAAGCGTCGAGGAGGTCGGATGGAAGCACGGGATCGGGTTGACGACGCAGGTGAGCGGCGGCGGGACCTTCGTGATCGGTCTGCCTGTCGTGGCGGCCAGGCCCCTGACGACCGCGGCACGCAGCGCGGCCGGAGCACGGCTGAGGCGCTTCGGCGTGATCACCAGATTCCCGCGCCATCCTCCAAGTGACCCGCTTACACGCGTCCAATCGCCGGTTGTCGGAGTCGGGTCGTTGGGGTGGGGGAGGTGGAGGTACGCCACGTACTTCGCGAGCGCCCGGCAGAGCTTGGTCGTGTAGGCGCGACGGTGGTAGGCGCACACCACCCGGCCTTCGGCCAGCGTGTCGGCGCGACTGGTGATGAGTGTGAGCGTCCCCTGATGCTGGCGCGTGACCGTCGTGCCATCGGTGTCCGGTGCGGGCCCAGATCGCACGCGACCGAGGCTCTGCAGCTCGGGCGGTGGTGTCCCGAGCGGCGCGACCTGTGCGAAACGAGCATTGGGAAGGCCGGACATCGGGCCCGTCTTGGGGGACGGCAGGACGAGATATGCGATCCATGCCCAGTTGCCGACCGGCGCGGGGCAGGCGTCGGGGATGCCCTGGCAGCCCTGGAGGTAGAGCGGGATCGACAATGGACCTTCGATCAACACGACTCCTGCGCGGGCGGGATAGCGGGCCGCCGACCCGCCAAAGACCCGCGCAAGCTTCGCCGGCGTCGTCGAGGGTACGAGGCTGATCCGGGTCACTTGGCCGCGGGGAAGGCCGCCGAGGATGTAGCCGTAGGTGGCGTCGATATCCCTGATGTAGAGGAGCTCGGGTTTGCTCAGGTGGCGTGTCGGGTCTCCGCCGCCGATGAAGTGAAAGACGCCTGTCTCGGCCTGCGCGACCGCTCCGAGCCCGATCAGGACGGCGGCCGCAAGCAGCAGCCCGCGGGTCGGCACCGGAAACCGCCTTCGGCGGCGCGCTCGGCACACCACCTCGGCCCAGTCACCGATGGCGTCCGGCGGGGTCAGCCGCGCCCTGGTCAGGAACTCCTTGATCGCGGGATCGATCTCGTTCACTCCGCCACCTCCCTCGCCATCTCGCGCCTGAGCGCCGCCAGCGCAGCGTTCAAGGTCGAGCCGACCGTCCCAACCCCGATGTCCAGGACGTCGGCGATCGTGCGGTAGTCCAGGTCGGCGTAGAAGCGCAGGAACAGCACCGTCCGCTGCCTCACAGGCAGGCCTCCGAGCACGCCCAACATCGCGTCGTCCATACCGGCAGGATCGTGACCGGCCCCGGGAATGTCGCCGACCGGGATCGACCGCGGTCGCTGGGCCGACGACTGCGCGGTGTTCACGGCCCCCGCCAGGGCCACGCCTCCAGTGGTGCCTCACCCCGGTATGAGTCCCGACGCCGGATCGCCCGCACGAAGCCCTCCTGAACCGCCTTCCTGCCTTCCTCCGCATCTCCGCACACCATTGCCGCCACGGCGAGCAGCCGGGCGAAGCTCGACCGGTACACCGCCTCGATTTCCGCCAGCGACGCCCCGGAGGCAGCGCGGATCTCCTTGCTGTCGTGTGGCAGCACGCTCACTATCAAGTAGGACACTCCCACAGCCCGGTTTGTTCATCGCGGCTGCGAACTACACCGAGAGGCCGGCGCGGCGGCGAAGCTGCGTGATGAGCTCGAGTTCCAGTGCGTGGTCGTCGCCCGCTTCCTCGGCCGCGAGCTCCTCGACCATCAGCGGGAGCGACGCGATGCAGATTCCCTCACCGTGCAGGCTGAGGAGGGCCTCGAACCGGCTTCGGGCTCGGGCCATCGCGGCGTCGCGCGCGGACTGGGGTGTCACGTGTCGTGCCTCGAGAGGTGGCTGCGGGCCTCGTCGAGCCGTGCGAGCAGTTGCTCGCGTTCGCTGCGGACGGCGGCGATCGCGGCGCGAAGGCGGTCGTCTCCGGCCGCGCTCAGGCGGACGAGCACGGTGCGGGCGTCGCCGTCGGCAGACGCGCGGACGACCAGGCCGGCGGCCTCAGCCCGGTCGACGAGTTCGGTGGCCGAGCTCTGCGCGAGCTGGAGGTCGTCCGCCAACTGGCCGATCGATCGCGTCCTGCTCATGTCGGCCGCACCCTCGATCGCGAGCAGCAGGAGATAGCGCTGCGGGGTCAGGCCGGCCTCCCGCACCGCCGCGTCGCCATGAGCGAGAAACCGGCGCAGCAGGCGCCGAAACTCCGCAGTCTGCAGGATCTCGTTCTGCGTGACGTGCTGCTCGGTCATTGGCGGGACGAATGTCGAGGCATCTCAACTAATGCTGATCTTAGATATGCGAGCTACGATCTAATGTGGCCCGCCGGCGCACTCTAAAGACGAGGGAGGGCGCACGTCGGCAGGCCACAAGCCCGAGTCCCGACCGTCGCCCCCGGTACGCAGCGGTTAGCAGGAAAGGTCTACGTCTCGGAGGGCCCTCCCGGTCGTGTGGTGGCCTTCGCGAGGATCAGAGACATACGCTGGTCCGATATACCCGCCGCCTGGGCGATCTGGTGGGCGTTCG